>JAKANT010000105.1 GCA_021823635.1 Pseudomonadota bacterium | reverse complement strand
CCGATCGTTTCTTCGTCTTCACGCATCCGAAGATCCTGCCGAGCGTGGAGCAACGCTACCAGGCCGCGCTGTCGGGATCTGCGCCGGCCGACCCGTTTGCTTCCAAGCCGCAAGCGCGTCCGCCAAGCCCGTCGTGATCCAGACCGGTCAATACGCGCAGCTCGGCGGCGGCATCCGGCTGCACTATGCGGCGAGCGGCGAGCGCGGTCGGCCGCTGGTGCTGTGCGTGCACGGTTTCCCGGAATACTGGGGCGCTTGGGAAGACGTGATGCCGGCGCTCGGCCGCTGGGCTTACGCGGTCGCACCCGATCTGCGCGGCTTCAACCTGTCCAGCCAGCCGAAGGAGGTTCAGGCGTATCGCGCGCGCGAGATCGTCGGTGACCTGGTGCAGTTGGTCGGCGCGCTCGGCTACGACAGCGCTTTCGTGCTGGGGCACGACTGGGGCGGAGCGGCGGCCTGGCAGATGGCGATCGCGCACCCGCACCTGGTACGAAAGCTCGCAATTCTGAACTCGCCGCACCCCGTGCCGTTCGCGCGCGAGCTGGCCAACAATCCAGAACAGCAGAAGGCGAGCGCGTACATGAACTGGCTGCGAGGGCCGGAGGCGGAGCGCAAGCTGGCCGAAAACGACTTCGCCCGGCTGATCGGCTTTCTGTCCGACCTCGCGCCGGGGACCAGGCCGTGGCTGACCGAAGTGCGGCTGGCGAAGTACCGCGAAGTGTGGTCGCGCGGCCTCACCGGAGGCCTGAACTACTATCGCGCCACGCCGCTTTATCCGCCGAGCGCGGAGGAGCCCGGCGCGAAAGCGGTGACGCTCGATCCTGCGCAATTCGTCGTGAGGGTGCCCACCCTCGTGATTTGGGGCATGAGGGACCGCGCGCTGCTACCCTGCCTGCTCGACGGCCTGGACGAGGTCGTGCCCGATTTGCGCATCGAGCGGCTTGAGCAGGCCACGCACTGGCTCGCGCACGAGGTGCCGGAACTGATCGCCGAGGAAGTCACGAAGTTCTTCCGCGGCGGCTAGCCATGCCGGGAGTATTGCCCTTGAAACGTTACTGGTCGATCGCCTTTGCCCTTTTGCTTGCCGCGCTTGCGGTGCAGGCCAGGGCGCCGTTGCCGCCCGGCGTCACCCGCGTCGCACAGGTCGAAGGGGTCACCGAATACCGGCTCGCCAACGGCCTGCAGGTGCTCCTGTATCCGGACCCGTCCAAGCCGACCGCGACGGTGAACATCACGTACCGCGTCGGCTCGCGCCACGAGAACTACGGCGAGACCGGCATGGCGCACCTGCTCGAGCACCTGATCTTCAAGGGCAGCAAGAACTTCCCCAACCCTGACAAAGAGTTCTCGCGGCGCGGCTTCCGCAACAACGGCACCACCTGGGTCGACCGCACCAACTACTTCTCGACTTTTCAGGCGAGCGACGACAACCTGCGCTGGGCGTTGGCCTGGAAAGCCGATGCAATGGTCAATTCGTTCATCGCCAAGAAGGATCTCGACTCCGAGATGACCGTCGTGCGCAACGAATTCGAGATGGGCGAAAACGACCCTTCGCGCGTGTTGTTCCAGCGCACGCTGGCGACGATGTTCGACTGGCATGCGTACGGCAAGCCGACCATCGGCAACCGCAGCGACATCGAAAACGTGCGCATTGAGAATCTACGGGTCTTTTACCGCCGCTACTACCAGCCGGACAACGCAACGCTGATCGTCGCCGGCAAGTTCGACGAGGCCAAAGCGCTCGGATGGATCGCACAGACCTTCGGTCGCATACCGAAGCCGGCGCGCGAGCTGCCGCCGCTGTGGACGGTGGAGCCGACGCAGGACGGGGAACGGTCTTTCACGGTGCGCCGAAAGGGGAATATCCAGATCGCGCTGTTGGCGTACCGCATCCCGTCCGCGCTTCACCCGGACGCCGAGGCACTGAACGTCGCCGCCGAGATCCTCGGCCATACGCCCAACGGCCGGCTGCACAAAGAGCTAGTGCAAAAGGGCTTAGCGGCGCGGGTGTTTTCATACTTCCTGGCGACCAGGGATCCGGGCGCGATCATGTTCGGCGCGGTGGTGAAGAAAGGCGAATCGGTCGAGCGCGCGCGCGACAAGCTGATCGAAGCGGTCGAGGCGGGTTTCGCCGCGCAGCAGCCGACCGAGGCCGAGCTCGAGCGCGTGCGCAAGGACTCCGAGACCGCCTACGAACGGGTGCTCGCAGACCCTGAGGCGTTCGCCGTGGCGCTGTCGGAGTCGATCGCGCTCGGCGACTGGCGGCTGTTCTTCCTCGCCCGTGATCGTGTGGCCTCCGTCGGCGCCGCCGCGGTGCAGGACGCCGCGCGCAGGTATTTCCGGCGCGACAACCGCACGGTTGGCCTGTTTTTGCCGGACGACGAACCGCAGCGCGCCGAGATACCGACGGCGCCGACGCCCGCCGAGCGGTTGGCGCAGTTCAAACCGCGCGCGGCGATCGCCGCCGGCGAGGCGTTCGATCCGTCGCAGGACAACATCGACCGCCGCACGCGCCGCGTCGTGTACGACGAATTGAAGGTCGCTCTGCTGGCGAAGAAGACGCGCGGCGAAACGGTCAACGTGGCGATGAACTTCCGCTGGGGCGACGAGCGCACGCTGTTCGGCCAGGCGCTGAACGCGCAGCTGGCCGAAGCGATGCTCGAGCGCGGCACCTCGCGCTTCACCCGCCAGCAGATCGCCGACGAGATGACGCGTCTGAAGATCACCGGCTCGCTGCGCAACTTCCAGACCTCGCGCGCGCATCTGGCGGACGCGCTGAGGCTGGCGGCGCACGTGATGCGCGAAGCGAGCTTTCCCGCTGACGAGTTCGAACAACTGAAGCGCGAGCTGCTGACTGGGCTGCAGGCGCAACTGAACGATCCGGCGGAGCGTTCGCGCGACGCGCTGCTCGCCCACTTCAACACGTATCCGCCCGGCGATCCGCGTCATTACATGCCGCTTGCGGCGCGCATCGAAGCGCTGCAGAAGGCGACCGTCGAGGACGCGCGCCGATTCCATCGCGATTTCTGGGGCACCGCGCGCGGCGAGATCGCGATTGTCGGCGACTTCGAGCCGGGCGAGATCGAGCCGCTCGTGCGCGAGCTGTTCGCCGGCTGGCGCTCGCAGGCGCCGTATGCGCGCGTGCTGGCGGAGCCGCGCGACGTGCCGGCGGTGCGTCTGTTCATCGACACGCCGGACAAGGAGAACGCCGTCTGGCGCGCGCGCATCAACATCGCGCTGCGCGACGACGACGACGATTTTGCGCCGCTGCTGCTCGCCAATTACATCTTCGGCGGCGGCTCGGGTCTGAGCAACCGGCTGATCGATCGCGTGCGGCAGCGCGACGGCATCTCGTACGGGGCGGGATCCGCGCTGCTGGTGCGCTCGCTGGACCGCGCCGGGGCGTGGCAGATCGGCGGACTGGTCGCGCCGCAGAACGTGCAGCGCTTCGAAGCCGCGGTACGCGAGGAGATCGAGCGGATGCTGAAGGACGGCTTCACGGCCAAAGAAGTGGAAGACGCGCGCAACGGGCTACTGCAGGAACGACTGCTCGGGCGCACGGACGACGCCAATCTGGCGGGCGCATGGGTCGGTCTGCTCGACGCCGACCGCACGTTCGCTTTCAGCAAGCGGCTGGAGGAGCAGCTACGCACGCTGAAGCCGGCCGACCTGCTGGCCGCCGTGCGCCGGTACGTCAACCCGGCGAAAATGACGGTCGTGGTCGCCGGCGACGCGAAGAAGGGAGCGAAGTGATGGCGTTCGCCGACTACCGCCTGCGCGTGCCGCTGCGCGTGCGCTGGGCCGAAGTGGACATGCAAGGAGTCGTGTTCAACGGCCACTACCTGACTTACTGCGACGTCGCAGTCACCGAGTACTGGCGCGCGATCGGGCTGCGCTATCCGCAGGACATGGCCGCCTTCGGCACGGACACCTTCGTGCGCAAGGCGACGATCGAATACTTTGCCGGCGCCGTCTACGACGACGAGCTGTTCATCTGCGCGCGTACCGCGCAGCTGGGACGCAGCAGTCTGCGTTTCGTGCTCGAATTGTTCCGCCAGAGCGAGACCGACAGGCCGCTGATCGGCGCCGAACTGATCTACGTCAATGCCGATCCGGTGCAGAAGAAATCGCAACCGTGGCCGGAAAAGATCCGCGCGCTGATCCGCGCCTACGAGGCGATCCCGCCGCTCGAGAACGATGCGCCGCGCTGACGTGACGGTCGAACTCGGTCCGTGGGAGGCCCTGCGCGCGGAAGCCGCACCGATCCGCACCGCGGTATTCGTCGAGGAGCAGCGCGTGCCGGCGGAGATCGAGATCGACCAGTTCGATCCGGTGTCGCTGCATGCGATCGCGCGCGACCGCGAGGGCAGGGCGCTCGGCACCGGGCGGCTGCTGCCCGACGGCCACATCGGCCGCATGGCCGTGCTGCGCGAAGCGCGCGGCCGCGGTGTGGGGTCGGCGCTGCTCGCGGCGCTGACCGAAGAAGCGCGCCGACGCGGTCACGGCGAAGCGGTGCTGAACGCGCAGTTGCACGCCGTGCCCTTTTACGCGCGGCACGGCTTCGTCGCCGAAGGCGAGCCGTTCGACGACGCCGGCATCGCGCACGTGACGATGCGCAGGCGGCTGTAAACGTCAGCGCGGACCGCGGCCGCCGTCGGCCAGATCGCTGACGCGCCCCACCGTGAACTCGAAGCGGCGGTCCGTGTGGGCGTGCGGCGCCTGCGTATCGAAACTGCGTTCGACGAACGTCACCAGCCCGTCGGCGCGTACCGTCAGCACCGTGGTGGCGCGCGTTCCATAGCCGTTGGCGCGGATCAGCACCGCCGACAGCGCGCGCTCCCAATCGAGCGGAACGCCGGTAGCCGGCAGCTCATGGTCGCGTGCCGGCTCGCTGTCGGCCATCATGCGCAGCAGCGCATCGATGTCCACTCGCTGCGCGATCTGGCAGGCGAAGCGCGCGACGGTGCGGGTGACCTTCGGCCACGGCGTATCGAGGAACGCGTTCGACAGACCGTAGATTCCGGGCGCGAGCCGGCGGGGGCCTTCGGCCAGGCGATTGCTGTAGTAATGCAGTTCGGGGGAAGTACGCGGGTCCCGCAATGCCAGCGCATCGCCGGCGATCAGGTTGAAGCCGTTGAACGCGCGCGCGCGTTCCGCCACCCCGCGCAGCCAAGCCCCGACGGGCTCGCTCGCCTGCAGCGCGGCGACCACCAGCGCGCCGCGCGAAGGCGCGTGCGGGTTGCGCTCGGTGGGAGCGCGCACGTTGGTGATCAGCGCAAAGCGGCCGCGTCGGTTGACCGCGAACCATGCACCACCGCCTTCCTCGTCGCGGCCGCCGAGCAGCGACACCGACTGCCCCCACCACGACGCGGGCCGCGCGCGGCGCGCGTAGAACTCGTCACGGTTCGCCACCGCAATAAGCGGATAGTCCGGGTGCGACTGCCACGCGATGACGGCCAGGCACATGCTCAGAGGTCCTCAAAGCGTTCGACGCGACGGCGCGCCAGCAGCTCGGGCGGCAAGCCGCTGGCCGCCCACGCCTGCGCCAGCACGGCCGCGAAGGCGCGCGCGTCGGCGACCGGTTCGTACACCTCCATCAATGTCACCTCGTCGCCGCCGTCCGCGCGCCTGAGCAACCGTGCGCGCGGCGCGCCGGCGGGCAGCGATTCGATCATCTTCCGCACGCGCGCGCAGATCGCATCCGCTTCGGCCGCGCCGACCTTGTAATACACGTACCAGTACTGCATCGGTCAAGCGGTCGGATCGATCAGTTCGTACGGCAGCGGGCGCGGTGTGAGCTTAGGCCCCGTAGCCCCGTTCACGGACAGCGCGTCGGCAAGCCGATCGATCGGGCATTCGAACAGAAGGTCCATGCCCCCCTCGGGCGCCGTGGCCGCCATCACGACCGTGCCGACCGGCTGCTCGGAGCCGGCGGCGAACACGTCGGCTCCGGCGTGCGTTTCGCCTTCGACGTGAGCCACGCTCATCCGGCGTCGCAGCTTGCCCAGGTACTGGCTGCGCGCGACGACTTCTTGCCCCGGATAACACCCCTTCTTGAAGTTCACCCCGCCGAGCACTTCGAGGTTGATCATCTGCGGCACGAACTTCTCCACCGTCGCCGCGAACACGTTCGGGATGCCGGCGTCGATCTGCGTCCACCACCAGGCCGCAGAGTCGACCCGGCGGGCGGGTGCCAGGTCCGGCGCGTCGGTTTCACCCAGGAGGATGAGGAATCCGGTGGAGGAGCCGGCACGGTGGGCCCTGACGGCCTCCGCGATGGACGACACTCCGGGGTCCGAAAGGAACAACGAACACCCCCTTCCCCATCGGAGGCGTGCCGCGCCA
>JAKANT010000104.1 GCA_021823635.1 Pseudomonadota bacterium | reverse complement strand
CGCATTCGATCATCGTCGTCGAGCACGACATGGAGTTCGTGGCCGGCATCGCGCGCAAGGTCACGGTGCTGCACGAGGGCGCGGTGCTGGCCGAGGGCAGCCTGGCCCAGGTGCAGGCCGACCCGCGCGTGATCGAGGTCTACCTGGGACGTTGAGGGGCGCACCCGTCGCCGAGCAAATGCTCACCATCGAACGGCTCGACCAGTACTACGGCGGCAGCCACATCCTGCGCGGTGTGTCGCTGTCGGTGGCGCGCGGCCAGTGCGCCGTTCTGCTTGGGCGCAACGGTGCCGGCAAGACGACACTTCTGAAGACCATCATGGGCCTGGTGCGGGCGCGCAGCGGCACCATCGCATTGGACGGCGAAGACCTCTCGACGCTGGCGCCGTACGAGCGCGCGCGCCGCGGCATCGGCTACGTGCCGCAAGGACGCGAGATCTTCAACCGGCTGACGGTGGAGGAGAACCTGCGCATGGGGATGGCCCCGCTGTCGGGCGCGGCGGCGCGCCGGCTGCCCGAGGACGTGCTCGAGCTGTTTCCGGTGTTGAAGGCGATGCTGAAGCGGCGCGGCGGCGATCTGTCGGGCGGCCAACAGCAGCAACTGGCGATTGCGCGCGCGCTGGCCGCCAACCCCAAGGTGTTGCTGCTCGACGAGCCGACCGAAGGCATCCAGCCGTCGATCATCAAGGAGATCGGCGCGCTGATCCGGCGCCTGACGCGCGAACGCAACCTGGCCGTGCTGCTGGTCGAGCAGTATTACGATTTCGCCGAATCGCTCGCCGATGCGTATGCCGTGATCACGCGCGGCAGCATTACCCAAGCGGGCAGCGGCGAGGAGATGCGCGCGCGCAACGTGCGCGCGATGATCGCGATCTGAACGAAACATGACCTGGGAGGCGAGCCTGTCGCTCACGTACCGGCGCGTGTCGGCGCGCACCACGTGCGCGCGCCGGCACTGCGGGCCGCTCCTGGTGCAGAAGGCGCTCTACCCCGAGGGGCCACGCGTTTGCCACAGCATCGTCGTGCACCCGCCGGGCGGCATCGCCGGCGGCGACTGCCTCAGCATCGACGTCGGCTGCGAGGCGGGCGCGCACGCGCTCGTCACCACGCCGGCCGCGACCAAGTGGTACAAGGCGGCGGGCGCGCCGTCCGCGCAGACGGTTCGGCTCACGGTGAGCGGCGCGCTGGAGTGGTTGCCGCAGGAGGCGATCGTCTTCGACGCCGCCGAAGTGGACGCGCAGACCACGATCGCCCTTGCCGCGGGCGGCGCGACGATCGGCTGGGACATGGTGGTGCTGGCGCGCGCGGCGATGGGCGAGCGCTTCGCGCACGGCAGCCTGCAGCAGACGATCCGCTTCTACGAGCACGGCCGGCTGCAGTGGCTGGAGCGCGTGCGGTTGGCCGGCGGCGATGCGCTGCTCGGCTCGCCGGTCGGGCTGCGCGGCGCGCGCGCGTTCGGCTGCCTGTGGGCCTATGGTCCGCGCTGGCAGGAAGCCGAGCTGGAGGCGCTGCGCGCGCCGGCGGCGACGCCGGCGCTGACCCTGCTTGCGCCGCGCCTGCTGGTGGCGCGCGCACTCGCCGATACGGCGGCGGCGCTTCGTGCCGCGTTCGAAGCGCTGTGGCTGAGGCTGCGGCCGCTCGTCTTCGAAGGGCTGGCGCCGCTGCGGCCGCGCATCTGGGCCACCTGAGACGAGAGCGCAAAATGGAGTTGACTCCCCGCGAAAAGGACAAGCTGCTCGTCTTCACCGCCGCGCTGCTCGCCGAAAGGCGCAAGGCACGCGGATTGAAGCTGAACTACCCGGAGGCGGTGGCCTATATCACGGCCGCGCTGATGGAGGGCGCGCGCGAAGGCAAGACGGTGGCGGAGCTGATGAGCTACGGCACCACGCTGCTGACGCGCGAGGACGTGATGGAGGGCGTACCGGAGATGATCCCGGAGATCCAGGTCGAAGCCACGTTCCCGGACGGCACCAAGCTGGTGACCGTGCATCAACCGATCCCGTGAGGAGAGCCTTCATGCTGCGCACCTTGCGCCCGCTTCTATTGACCCTCGGTGCAGCCGCCGCGCCCGATGCCTTCGCGCATTCCGGTCACGCGGAAAGCTTCGCCAGCGCGTTCGCCCATCCGTTCGGCGGTTTGGATCATCTGCTGGCGATGGTGCTGGTCGGCCTGTGGGCCGGGCGCGCCGCGGCCGATGGCACCCTGCGCGCGCTCGCGCTGCCGTTCGCCTTCACGGCGCCCGCGGCGATCGGCCTGTGGGCCGGGATGCTCGGCGCCAGCGTCGCGTTCACCGAGCACGCGATCGTGGCCTCGGTCGTCGTCTTCGGCCTCGCGCTCGCGGCGGCTGCGCCGCCGGTTGCCGTGGCGGCGGTGCCGCTATGCGCAGTCTTCGGGTTCTTCCACGGCCTGGCGCACGGCGCCGAGCTGCACGGCGCAGCCGCGAGTGCCGCCGCCGGGCTCGTCGTTGCAACGGCGTTGCTGCACGCGGCCGGGTTTGCCGTGGTGCGCGCGGCAGGCCGCCGCGGCCCGCTTCTCGCGCGCTTCGCCGGCGCTGGCGCCGGTGTCGCGGGAGTGGCGCTCGCCGGCCCGCTGATGTTCGTCTGAGGCTGCGATGATCCCCGGCGAAATCCTGACCGCCGACGGCGACATCGAACTGAACGCCGGGCGGCCTACGCGCCGGGTCGTGGTCGCCAACACCGGCGACCGGCCGGTCCAGGTCGGCTCGCACTACCACTTCTACGAAGTCAACGACGCGCTCGCCTTCGACCGCGAGGCGGCGCGCGGCTTTCGCCTGAACATCCCCGCCGGCACGGCGGTGCGCTTCGAGCCCGGGCAGGAACGCGAGGTCGAACTGGTGGCGCTCGCCGGCGACCGCATCGTGTACGGCTTTCAGGGCCGGGTGATGGGGCCGCTCGACCGGCCTTGAGCCTAGCTTGCGAGGAGCTTCGGACATGAAGATCGGTCGCCGCGCGTATGCAGAGATGTTCGGGCCCACGGTCGGCGACCGCGTGCGGCTGGCGGACACGGCGCTGCTCGCGCAGGTGGAGCGCGACTTCACCGTCTACGGCGAAGAAGTGAAGTTCGGCGGCGGCAAGGTCATCCGCGACGGCATGGGGCAGTCGCAGCGCCCCGCCGCCGCATGCGCCGACACGGTGATCACCAATGCGCTCATCATCGACCATTGGGGGATCGTGAAGGCCGACATCGGCATCAAGGACGGCCGCATCCAGGGCATCGGCAAGGCCGGCAACCCGGACATCCAGCCTGGCGTCACGATCGTGATCGGGGCCGCCACCGAGATCGTCGCCGGCGAAGGCCTGATCGTCACCGCCGGCGGCATCGACACGCACATCCATTTCATCTGCCCGCAGCAGATCGAAGAGGCGCTCGCCAGCGGCATCACGACGATGATCGGCGGCGGCACCGGCCCGGCCACCGGCACGTTCGCCACCACCGTCACGCCCGGCCCCTGGCACCTGGAGCGCATGTTGCAGGCCGCGGAGGCGTTTCCGATCAACCTGGGCTTTCTCGGCAAGGGCAACGCGGCGCTTACCGCGCCACTGGAGGAGCAGATCGCCGCCGGCGCGATCGGGCTAAAGCTGCACGAAGACTGGGGCACCACGCCGGCGGCGATCGACGCCGCGCTGACGGTGGCCGACCGCACCGACACGCAGATCGCCATTCACACCGACACGCTGAACGAGGCCGGGTTCGTCGAAACGACGATCCGCGCCATCGCTGGCCGCGTGATCCACACCTATCACACCGAGGGCGCGGGCGGCGGCCATGCGCCGGACATCATCCGCATCTGCGGCGAGCCGAACGTGCTGCCGTCTTCCACCAATCCGACGCGCCCGTACACCGTCAACACGCTCGACGAGCACCTCGACATGCTGATGGTGTGCCACCACCTCGATCCGGGCATCGCCGAGGACGTGGCCTTCGCCGAAAGTCGCATCCGGCGCGAGACGATCGCCGCCGAAGACATCCTGCACGATCTGGGCGCGATCTCGATGATGAGTTCGGACTCCCAGGCGATGGGGCGCGTCGGCGAAGTCATCCTGCGCACCTGGCAGACAGCGCACAAGATGAAGGTGCAGCGCGGCCCGCTCGCCGAGCCCGGCTACGCCGATCCGCCCGAGCACGACAACGCGCGCATCAAGCGCTATGTGGCCAAGTACACGATCAATCCGGCGCTCGCGCACGGCATCGCGCACGAAGTCGGTTCGGTCGAGGTCGGCAAATGGGCCGACCTCGTCCTGTGGAAGCCGGCCTTCTTCGGCGTCAAGCCCTACGTGGTCATCAAGGGCGGCGTGATAGCGATGGCGCAGATGGGCGATCCGAACGCATCGATCCCGACCCCGCAGCCGGTGCACTACCGGCCACAGTTCGGCGCCTACGGCGGCTCGGTGCTGCGCAATTCGCTCACCTTCGTATCGCAGGCGGCGCTCGCCGCCAGCATCGGCGAGCGCTACGGGCTGCGCAAGCGGCTGGTGGCGGTGCGCGGCATCCGCACGCTGTCCAAGCGCGACATGATTCACAACGGCGCCACGCCCAGGATCGAGGTCGATCCCGAGACCTACAAGGTGTACGCGGACGGCCAACTGCTCGACTGCGCGCCCGCCGCCGAGTTGCCGATGGCGCAACGCTACTTTCTGTTCTGAGGCAAGCCGGCATGATCCGCATCGACCGCGTCCACGACGGGCCGCTGCCGCCGCAGGCGCGCGTGCACGAGGCGGCGCTGACGTACGACCAGCGCGTGAAGAGCCGGCTCGCGGTGCTGTGCGAAGACGGCGTCGGTGCGGCGATCGTGCTCGCGCGCGGCAGCGTTCTGCGCGACGGCGCGGTGCTCGCCGGCCCCGACGGCGAGTTCGTGCGTGTGCGCGCCGCGCCGCAGCCCCTGGCCCGCATTCGCGGCGACAGCGTGCTCGCGCTGCTGCGCGCCGTCTATCACCTCGCCAACCGGCACGTTCCGGTGCAGCTCGCCGCCGACCATCTGCTGATCGAGCGCGACCCGGTGCTGGAGAACATGCTGCGCGGCCACGGATTGCACGTCGAGCACGTCGAGCTGCCGTTCGATCCCGAAGGCGGCGCGTACGGCGGCGGCCATGCGCACGCTCATCGCCACGGTGCGGCGATCGACGAGGTTTCGGCCTCGCTCGGCGAGCAGCTTTCGATCGAAGCGCACCGCGGCCGCGTGCCGGCGCCCTGATGCGGCTCGCCGATACGCCGCTTGCCGCCGGCGCGCGCCTGCGCCCCCTGCTCGCCGCGCTGCATCTGGCCAGCCCGGCGTTGCCTGTCGGCGGCTTTGCGTATTCGCAGGGGCTGGAATCGGCGATCGACGAAGGCATCGTGCACGACGCCGCAAGCGCGCAACGCTGGATCGAAGATTCGCTGCGGCTGGTGCTGGCGCGCTGGGAGGCGCCGCTGTGGCTGCGCGCCCACGCGGCGCTCGCCCGCGGCGACGAGGCAGCCTTCGCGGCCGTCAACGAGACGCTGCTCGCCGCGCGCGAGACGGCGGAGCTGCGGCTGGAGTGGGAGCAGATGGGCGCGTCGCTGGCAGCGCTGATGCCTGCGCTGGGCCTGGCTGCGCCGGCCGCCGCCCCGCTCGCCTATCCCGCGGCGTTCGCCGCGGCGTGCGCCGGGCTGGGCGTGGACGGCGAAGCGGGTCTCGCCGCCTACCTCTGGGCCTGGGCCGAAAACCAGGTACTGGCGGCGGTCAAGACCGTCCCGCTCGGGCAGGCGGCAGGTCAGCGCCTGCTCGCCGCGCTGCACGCGCCGATCGTCCAAGCCGTCGCGCAAGCCGCGCAGTTGCCCGACGAAGCGCTGGGCACGGCGGCGGTCGCGCTTGCAATCACCTGCGCCCGTCACGAAACCCAGTACTGCCGGCTGTACCGTTCCTGACCTCGATTCGTTCGCTTCCGAGCACCCGATGAAAGCTTCTTCCCCCTTGCGCGTCGGCGTCGGCGGACCCGTCGGCTCCGGCAAGACGACGCTGGTCGAAGTGCTGTGCAAGCGCATGCGCGACCGCTATCGCCTGGCCGTCGTCACCAACGACATCTACACCAAGGAAGACGAACGGCTGCTGGTGGCCGCTCAGGCGCTCGCGCCCGAACGCATCATGGGCGTGGAGACCGGCGGCTGCCCGCACACGGCGATCCGAGAGGACGCGTCGATCAACCTGGAAGCGATCGACCGCATGTGCCGGCGCTTTCCGGATCTGGACCTGATCTTCGTCGAATCGGGCGGCGACAATCTGGCCGCCACCTTCAGCCCCGAGCTGTCGGACCTCACGATCTACGTGATCGATGTCGCCGGCGGCGAAAAGATCCCGCGCAAAGGCGGCCCTGGC
>JAKANT010000103.1 GCA_021823635.1 Pseudomonadota bacterium | reverse complement strand
GCCGCTCTTCGGCGACGAATTCCTCCAGGTCCGGGTCGAGCGCATCGCGCGCCGACACGATGCCGACCGGTTTGCCGTTCTCGACCACCGGCAGATGGCGAAAGCCGCCTTCGTGCATCAGCAGCAACGCGTGGCCAAACGACTTGTCCGGCGCGATGGTCTTCGGATCCGGCGTCATCACGGCCGCCAGCGGCGTTTCTTCGGGTGCCAGGCCGCGCGCGAGCACGCGAAACAGCGCGTCGCGCTCGGTGAAGATGCCGACCAGCCGCTCGCCTTCGACCACCAGCACGGCGCCGACCTGCTTGCTCGCCATCATCTTGGCCGCTTTGCCGACGCTCGTCTGCGCAGACGCCAGCAGCAACTTGCGGCGCTCCATCACGCGACTGACCGGCTGACCGAACACGTCCGCTTGCCTCTTGGCGAAACGACGCGAGCGAGATTACGCGGCCGCGTCCGAGGCCGCGTTGATGGCGGTCAAGCAAAGGGCGCTCTCAGCTTCGGGAAAGCGGCGCGCGCACGACGAGCCAGACGCCGAACGCGGTGAGCGCCAGGCCCGCAATCACCGACGGCGACAGCGCTTCGCCGAACAGCAGCCACGCCATCACGGCGGTACAGGGCGGCACCAGATAGAGCAGGCTCGTCACCTGTGTGGCCGCGCCGCGCGCGATCAGCAGATACAGCAACGAGCTTCCGCCCAGGGTGAGGGCAAGCACCGACCACGCCATCGCCCCGATCAGCTCAGGATGCAGTCGCATCGGCTCGCTTTCCAGCGCCGCCAGCGGCGCGGTGACGGCGAACGCGGCCAGCAGCTGCACGGTATTCGCGGTGCGCACGTCGCATGGTGCGACGAAGCGCTTCTGGTACAGCGTGCCGGCGGTGATCGACACGAGCGCGAGCACCGACAGCGCTAGGTTCAGCGCGGTCACTTCGCCGATGCCGAGCTTGCGCCACACCACCAGCACGAGTCCTGCCAGCCCCAGCAGCAGACCGAGCCATTGGCGCGGCGAAATGCGGCGTTCGGCGCCCGTGGCCGAAACCCAGACCGCGGTCAGCACCGGCTGCAGGCCGACGATCAGCGCCACCGTGCCGGCCGAAATGCCCTGTTTCACCGCGGCCCATACGCCACCCAGGTAGCCCGCGTGCATCAGCGCGCCGGTCGCCATCAGGTGCAGCCACTGCGCGCGCTCGCGCGGCCAGGCGGGACGCGCGATGGCGATCCAGAGCGCGAACGCGGCGACCGACAGCGCGTAACGCCACGCCAGGAAGGTCAACGGCGGCGCGTGCGGCATGCCGTAACGCGCGACGATGAAGCCGGTGCTCCAAATCAGCACGAACACCGCCGGCATCGCGCGCACGAGGGCCGATTCCGTGCTGCGAGCTCCGACGGAGGCGGTGCGGCTTTCCATCGCCGCATTGTCGCCGACGCGAGCCGGCTGCGTTTGCGCTGCTGCGCGACCGGCACGTGCGAAGGCCCGTTCGCTCAAGCGCGATCAGCCCGACCCGTTCAGGAAGCGTTCGACGAGCTGCCACTGCTCGGGCACGTTCAGCGCCGGCGCGTGGCCGCAGCCGGGAATCGTGACCACCACCGCGCGCGGGCCGCGCCGGCGCATCTCGTCGGCCACTTCGACCGGCAGCAGGTCGGACGACTCGCCGCGCAGGCACAGCACCGGGATGTCGAGCGCGTCATAGGCGTCCCACTGGTCGTAGTCGTGCGGGTGGTGCACGAACTGGCTCACCATCGCCGGGTCGTAGTGCGGCGTGACCCTGCCGTCGGGCAGGCGCCGCGTCGAGGTCTCGGTCAGGCGCCGCCATTGGTCGTCGGACAGCCAGCCGTACGGCGCGTAGATGGTGCGGAAGTACTGTTCGAGCTCGCTGACGCGCTCGAACGACGCCGGGTTGCCGGCATAGGCGCGGATGCGCGCCACCGCGGCCTCGGCGAGCTTGGGGCCGATGTCGTTCAGGATCAGACGGCGGATGCGCCCGCGCAGCGCGCCTGCGGCAAGCCGCAGCCCGAGCGCCCCGCCCATCGAGGTGCCGAGCCAGTGCATCGCCTCGATGCCGAGCTGATCCACGAGCTCGATCGCGATGCGGGCGTAAAACCCCAGGCAATACTCCTCGGCTGGGTTCGGGCTCCACTGCGAAAGGCCGCGTCCGATCGTGTCCGGGCAGAGCACGCGGTAGCGCGCCGACAGATACTCGGCCACGTCGTCCATGTCGCGCCCGGTGCGCGCCAGCCCGTGCCAGGCGATCACCGTCTCGGCGTTGCCGGCGCCCCACTCGGTGTAGTGGATCTCGCGTCCGGCGCAGACGACGTAGCGGGAGGCGAAGTGCATCGGGGACTCGCGGTCGATGCGCGCTCACCGGGCGCCGCGCAGGCGCCCGACGATTCCGCTCGGAAACCAGTACACGCAGACGATGAACAGCACGCCCAGCCACAGCAGCCAGCGGTCGGGCGACAGCAGCAGCGACAGCGCCGGCACGCCGCTGGCGGCCGCGGCGGCGAGCTTCAGCAATTCCTGCAGGTAGTTCTGCGCGATCAAAAACAGCGCCGAGCCGAGCACCGCGCCGTACATCGTGCCCATGCCGCCGATCACGACGATCAGCAGGATGTCGAGCATGATCTCGAACGACAGCGAGGTATCCGGGCCGTTGTAGCGCAGCCACAGCGCGAGCAGCGCGCCGGCCAGCGTGGCGAAGGCGGCGCCGATCACGTTCGACCCGGTGCGGTACACGACGGTGCGATAGCCGATCGCCTCGGCGCGAAAGTCGTTTTCGCGGATCGCCTGCAGTACGCGCCCGAACGGCGAGTTGACGATGCGCAGCAGCGCGAGAAAGCCGCCCGCGACGACCAGCAGGATCGCGTAGTAAGTGATCAGCCGGCCGTCCAGGGTCACGCCGAACAGCGGCGCCTCGGCCAGGCGAAAGCCCGGCGTCAGCACCTCCGGCACCTTGAACGTGAGCCCGTCCTCGCCGCCGGTGAGGTCGGACAGCTGCGACGCCAGCGTCTGGAACGCCGCCGCCGCCGCGAGCGTGATCATCGCAAAGAAGATCGCCCTCACGCGCAGGCTGGCGAGCCCGATCGCCAGCGACAGCAGAAGCGACAGCGCCAGCGCCGCGCCGAATCCCAGAGCGATGGCACCCCAGCCCGCGCCGAGGCGGCTGCTCGCGATCGCCACGCCGTAGGCGCCCAGCCCGAAGAACATCGTGTGCGCGAAGCTGACGATGCCGGTGTAGCCGAGCAGCAGGTCGTAGCTGGCGACCAGCAGGATGAAGATCGCGATCTTGGCCGCCACGCCCAACGCTTTGGCGCCGGGAAACAGGAACGGCGCGGCGAACAGCCCCACCGCCACCGTCAGCAGAGCCGCGGCCAGCACGCGGCTGCGCGGCAGATCGTGCGACAGCAGCCTGTTCATTTGCCGCCGACCGGATACAGGCCCTGCGGCCGCCACAGCAGGATCGCCACCATCAGCGCGATGTTGGAGACGAGCGCCGCCTTCGGCAGCAGAAAGCCGATGTAGTTGGCCGTCAGCCCCACCAGCAGCGCGCCGACCAGGCAGCCGAGCGTGGAGCCGAGCCCGCCGATGATGATCACGATGAAGATCAGCACGTTGACCTGCGCGCCGATCTGCGGCACCACACTCTGCTGATACAAGCCCCAGAGTACGCCGCCCAGGCCGGCCAGCGCACTTCCGGCCACGAACACGCCGACGAACAGGCGCCGGATGCGGTAGCCGAGCGCTTCCACCATCTCGCGGTCCTGCACGCCGGCGCGGATCAGCAGGCCGATCTTGGTGCGATTCAGCGTGGCGAGCAGCGCGATCAGCACGACCGCGCCGACCGCCACCGCGAACAGCCGGTAGCGTTCCACTGCGGCATCGCCCAGCAGCAGCGCGCCGCGCAGCGATTCGGGCAGCGTGAGCGGAATCTGCTGCGGCCCCCAGATCGCCTTGATCAGCTCCTCGCCGACGATCATGCCGCCCATCGTGATCAAGATCTGCTTCAGGTGCTGGCCGTAGACCGGCCGCACGATCACGCGCTCGAACGCGAACCCGATCGCGCCGGCGGCGAGCATCGCCGCCAGCATCGCGGCGAAGATCGCGAGCAGATTCGCGCCCAGGCCGGGCGCGGTCACGTAGCCCCCCATGGACGCGAACACGGTGGTGGCGATGAAGGCACCGAAGGCGATGAACACGCCGTGGCCGAAGTTCAGCACGTCCATCAGCCCGAACACCAGCGTCAGGCCCGAGGCGATGATGAAGACGATCATGCCCATCGCCAGCCCGGCGACCGTCAGCGTGACCCAGGTCGAGGGGCGGATGAACGGCAGCGCGGCGAGCGCCAGCGCCAGCACCAACAGCAACGGCACGACGTCGAAGCGCACGCGCGCAATCTCGGCCGGCGCCGGCAGCGTGTCGGCCTTCATTCGCATCTCACGCGTGAGTGTCCAGCGCCAGGCCGAGCAGCCGCGCCTGCAGTGCGTCGTCGGCGGCCAGTTCGGCCATCGGTCCGCGGTGCACGATGCGGCCGTCGTCCATCACGGCCACGGTGTCGCCGAGCGCGCGGGCGACCTCGAAGTTCTGTTCCACGAGCAGGATCGTGGTGGCGGTCGCCTTCAGCTCCTTCAGCGCGCCGATCATGTTCTGCACGATCGCCGGCGCCAGCCCCTTGCTCGGCTCGTCGATCAACAGCAGCTTGCGCGGCTCCACGATCGCGCGCGCGATGGCCAGCATCTGCTTCTGTCCTCCGGAGAGCTTGCCGGCCGGATAGAGCCAGAACTTCTCGAGCGCCGGAAACAGTCGGAAGATCCACTCCAGCCGGCGCGCATCGATGTCGCTCGCGCGGCGCGCGCCGCGCGCCGCGAGCAGCATGTTCTCCTGCACGGTGAGATCGGCAAAGATACCCATCGTCTCCGGCACGTAGGCGATGCCGGCGCGCGCGATCTCCGGCGTGGCGAGGTTCGCGTCGGGCCCGCCGATCGGCCGGCCGTCGAACAGCACGCGCCCGCGCGAGGCGCGCCACAGTCCCATGATGGTGCGCAGGCAGGTGGTCTTGCCGGCGCCATTGCGCCCGAGCAGCATCGTCACTTGTCCGTGCGGCACCTCGAAGTCCACTCCGTGCAGGATGTGATAGGCGCCGATGTGCGTGTGCACGCCTTCCAGTACCAACAGCGGCGCGTTCACGCGGCCTCCTCGAGCGGCGCACGACCGAGGTAGGCCTGCTGTACCACGGGCGAGGCGATCACCTCGGCCGGTGCGCCGTCGGCCATCAGCCGCCCGTTGTGCAGCACGACGATGCGGTCGGCCAGTTCGCGCACCACGTCCATCTTGTGTTCGACCAGCAAAATGGTCTTGTCGCGTTCGCCTTTCAGTGCGCGGATCAGTTCGAGGATCACCGGCACCTCGTCCACGCTCATGCCGGCGGTGGGTTCGTCGAACATGTACACGCGCGGCTCGAGCGCCATCAGGATGGCGACCTCCAGCTTGCGCTGGTCGCCGTGCGGCAGGGCGGCCGCGAGCGCGTCGCGCTTGTCCGTCAGGCGCACCAATGCGAGCAGCTCCTCGGCCCGTACGGTCCAGTCGCGGTGGTCGCTCCAGATCGACGCCAGGTGCAGGCGGCCGGCGGCGCGCCGCGCCTGCACCGCCAGGCGCACGTTCTCGAGCACGGTCAGGCGCGGAAAGAGCTGCGTCAGCTGAAACGCCCGCCCCAGCCCGCGCCGCGTGCGCAGCGGCGCCGGCAGCGCGGTGATGTCTGCGCCGTCGAGCAGCACGCGCCCGGCGCTCGCCCTCAACTGTCCGGAGATCAGGTTGAAGTAGGTGGTCTTGCCGGCACCGTTGGGCCCGACGATCGCCGTCAACGTGCCGGGCGCGAAGCGGCACGACACGCGATCGACCGCCACATGGCCGCCGAAGCGGATCGTCAGGTCGCGGGTTTCCAGCATCGGGGCTCAGGAGCCTTGGCGCGTGCGCCGACGCGCGCCGCAGACCGCACGGCGGCGCCGGCCCACGAATCACGAAATCGCGATCAACGCTTGTTGCGAATCGGCACGTTCATCTGCTCGGGCTTGATCTCGGCGACCAGTTCCGGGATGCCCCAGGCGACGTTCGGATCGACCTTGATGCGGAAGTGGTACATGCTCTGCATCGCCTGATGGTCTTCCTTGCGGAAGGTCATCTTGCCTTTGGGCGTGTCGAAGCTCATGCCCTCCATCGTCGCGATCAGCTTCTCCGTGTTGGTGTCGCCGCCGGTCTTCTTCAGCGCCTCGACGATCGCCATCGCCGCCGCCATGCCGCCGGCGGTGAAGAAATCGGGCGGCGCGTTGAAGCGCTTCTGGTGCTCGGCGACCAGCCACTGGTTGACCG
>JAKANT010000102.1 GCA_021823635.1 Pseudomonadota bacterium | reverse complement strand
CTGTTCTTCTACGTCGGCTTCACCCAGATACTAGCGATGGGCCGCCAGAACAAGATGACCGGCGCCGCGGAGCAGTACCAGTACATCCTGCGCGACGAGTCGATGCACTGCAATTTCGGCATCGACCTGATCAACCAGATCAAGCTGGAAAACCCCCATCTTTGGACGGCGGAATTCCGCGAGGAGGTGCGGGCACTGTTCAAGCGCGCGGTCGACCTCGAGTACGCCTATGCGGAAGACACCATGCCGCGCGGCGTCCTGGGCTTGAACGCTCCGATGTTCAAGGCATACCTACGCTTCATCGCCAACCGCCGCTGCCAGCAGATCGGCGTCGAGCCGCTGTTTGGCCCCGAAGACAACCCGTTCCCTTGGATGAGCGAGATGATCGACTTGAAAAAGGAACGCAACTTCTTCGAGACGCGCGTCATCGAGTACCAGTCGGGCGGAGCGCTCAGCTGGGAGTGATGCGCGAGCGCGTGCGGCGAGATCGCATCGAATGGCCGTGAGAAAAATCGAACATCGCGCGATCGGCGACGCAGAAAATTCTTGCGATCCATTTCGATTGAGAGTAAAAAGCGAACTCGTTCGTGGTTGCTCGATACGTTGGTCTAACAAGCGACGTTCGATCACTGAATTGAACCCGCACAGTCGTACGACACGGTTAATCGTCAGCAAGAAGGGACGACAACAAAACGAGACGCTCCGGTCTTGCGGTGTCGCTCCCTCTCTGAAAAAAGCGTCGCTTTCCTTCGCCTCTCTCGACAACGCCGGCTCAGTGCCGGCGTTGTCATTCGGCCCGCCGGCATCCGCGCCCGGCCGGCCGCGTGCCGGATTCATCAGCGTCAGCGGTTATCGCCCTGACCGTTCCGCGCTCCGCTCGGATATGCGCCTCTCAAAACGCACTTCTGGGGTTGCCGCGGCGACAGAGCCTCTGCATGCGCCGATGAATAGCCCGAAAGCGGGCGGCAACGCCGCCCCTCGCGGGTTCCTTTCCAACCGTGTTCATTAACGCATTAAAGGAGTCTGTTATGGCGACCAAGAAAGCGGCGAAGAAAGCGGCCAAGAAACCGGCCAAAAAGGCGGCCAAGAAAGCGGCGAAGAAAGCGGCCAAGAAGAAGGCAGCGAAGAAAACCGCGAAAAAAGTCGCAAAAAAAAAAGTAGCTAAGAAAGCTGCGAAGAAGCCGGCCGCGAAGAAGGCCAAGAAGCCGGCTGCACGAAAAGCTGCACCGGCCAAGGCCGAAGCGAAGCCCGCGGCTGCCGCTGCTCCGGCACCGGCACCTGCGGCTCCCTCGACGGCCGCTGCCCCGGGCGCGAAGACCGCGCTCAACCCGGCAGCCGCTTGGCCTTTCCCGACCGGCAGCCGTCCGTAGTTCGCGACGCGGACTACCGGCGATGCGAAGCGCCGCGCAAGCGGCGCTTTTTTCTTGGCGCCCCACAGGGCGCCACTAGAATGCCCGCCTCACAGCCCACGTAAAAAGCCGGTCCGCCGAATGCTTCTGGTCGAAATCGCCCGCCTGTTGCTCGAGACGGCCGGCGCGCTCCTCGGAGTGGCGTTGCTGCTGCGTGCCTATATGAACTGGGTCGGCATGCCGAGCCGCAATCCGCTCGCGCAGTTCGCGATCGCGCTGACCGACTGGATGGTGCGGCCGCTGCGCCGGCTACTGCCCGCCGCCGGACGCTGGGACAGCGCCTCGCTCGTCGCCGCCTACCTGGTCGCGGTGCTGCTAATGGCGTTCACCTTCTTGCTGATCGGCGCCGGGCCGAGCAACTGGCCCTGGCCGGCGCTGTTGTTGGCCGCGCTGGTGCAGGTGCTGCGCTGGGCCCTGTACATGGTGTTCTTCCTGACCTTGATGCACGTCGTGCTCAGTTGGGTGAATCCGTACGCGCCGGTGGCGCCGGCGGTGGCGATGCTAGTGCGCCCGTTTCTGGCGCCGTTTCAGCGCATCGTGCCGACCATCGGCGGCATCGATCTCTCGCCGCTGTTGTTGATCGTGCTGGTCAACGTGCTGCTCTTGATCCTGAGCCGCTTGTAGCTACCACGGCAGATAGCCGAACGCCTCCCGAAAGCGCTGCGCGATCGTCGCGCGGTCGGCGCTGTGATTCTGCGCGCCGGCGTGTTCGATCTTCAGCGCGCCGAGCACGGCGGCCAGACGCCCGGTCGTCTCCCAGTCCATGCCGCTTTCGATGCCGTACAGCAGCCCGGCCCGGTAAGCATCGCCGCAGCCCGTCGGATCGACGATGCGTCGCGCCGGTGCGATCGGTATCTCGATGCAGCCGCCGTCCACATAGATGCGGGAGCCCTCGGCGCCGCGGGTGACGATCAGCGCCTTGAGCTTGCGCGCCAGTTCTTCGAGCGCTCGCCCGGTGCGCTCCTGCAGCAGCTTGCCTTCGTAGTCGTTGACGGCGACATAGTGTGCACGCGCGATGAACCACAGCAGCTCGTCGCCGTCGAACATCGGCAAGCCCTGGCCCGGGTCGAACATGAACGGAATACCGTGGTCGGCGAATTGCTGCGCGTGCTGCAGCATGCCGTCGCGGCCGTCGGGCGCGACGATGCCGAGCTTCAGTCCGGCGTCTGCGGGCACCGCGTTCAGGTGCGATTGCGTCATCGCGCCGGGGTGAAAGGCGGTGATCTGGTTGTCGTCCAGATCGGTGGTGATGAAAGCCTGCGCGGTGTAGTGGCCGGGCACGCAGCGCACGAAGCGCCGATCGATGCCAAGGGCATCCAGCCGCTCGAGATACGGTTGCGCGTCGTCGCCGACCGTGGCCATCGGCAGGCCAGGCGCGCCGAGCAGGCGCATGTTGTAGGCGATGTTGCCGGCGCAGCCGCCGAATTCGCGCCGCAATTCGGGCACCAGGAAGGCGACGTTCAGGATGTGGACCTGGTCGGGCAGGATATGGTCGCGAAAGCGACCGTTGAACAGCATGATCGAGTCGTAAGCGATCGAACCACAGATGAGCGTCGACACGGCCTTCTCCCGCGCGGCGGTCGTCGCGGCCGACCGCGCCTTTCTCTCTCTATAAATAGAACGGATAGACGATGAACCCGGCAGCGGCGATGCCGCGCGCCTCGAAAGCGACGCGGATCGTATAGTCGCTGCCGGCGCCGAGGCCGTCGTCGATGCGGCTGCCGGGCTCGCCGGCCGAGGCCAGGTAGTCGACCGGCGCAAACACCTTGCGCGCCAGCGTGCGGTTCGTGGTGTCGGTCAACGTGACTTCGATGGCCGGCAGCGCGACCCTGAAATTGGCGCGATTGCGAATGGTGGCGGTCAGCTCCAGCACGTCGGTGCCGGGGATCGCCTGCAACTCGCTGCCGACCACCGCCAGCAGGTCGGCACGCGTCGGCCAGCCGACCTGGCACCTGAACACGCCGCACAGTTGCACCAGTGCCGGCCGCCATTGCGGCCAGCGTGTCGTCAACTCGGTGCGGAAAACGACAGCCAGTTGCGCCAGCAACAGCAGTGCCAGCACCGCCGACCCGCCGCCGAACACGATCGAGAAACCGCGTCGCGGCGGTGGCTCGGGGCGCAGGAACGCCGGCTGCTCCACTGTTGCTTCGACCGCCTCGGCTGCGGTTCCTGCCGGCTGTTCGATGCGGGCAGGCGCATCGGTGGCAGCGCGTTCGCGGCGTCGCAGAGACGCACGGCGCTCCGGTTCGGTAGCGCGCGCCGGCCCTTGCGCGTGTGGCGCGCCGTTCGCCGTCTCGGCCGGCGGCGGTGCGGACTTCGGGCCCGCGGGACGAGCGTCCGCCGCCATCAGCGTCGGTGGTCCCGCCTCCTCACGCGGCGGCTCCACAGCCTCGCGCTGCTGAACGTCCTCTTGCGTGGGGGCGCGCAGAACCGGGGCGGCGAGAGCCCCGGCATGCAGCGTGGGCGGCGCATCCTTGCCTTTCTTCGGCGTCGGGTGGGGCGCCGCGGCCAGGTTGTCGTCGATGTATGTGAGGCTTGCGATGGCGTCGAAAACGTGCCGGCAGGCGCC
Organism: Pseudomonadota bacterium; assembly: GCA_021823635.1. GTDB lineage: Bacteria > Pseudomonadota > Gammaproteobacteria > Burkholderiales > Burkholderiaceae_F > JAKANT01. Next base: position 2,417 of record JAKANT010000102.1, on the reverse strand, counting down.
GCAACGGACCAGGCCGCCGCGCAGCTTCAGTTGGTCGGCGACGACCCGGAACAGTGCATGGCAGTTGGGACAACGCGTGGCCAGCGCCATGGTTCAGTCCCGAGTGCCTACCAGGCAAGCCCAGCCGTCGACGCTGCGCCAGACGCGCAACGCAAGGCCGGCGCGCGCATAGGCATCCACCATCTCGCCGACCTGACGCTCGAGCACCCCGGCCAGCACGAGCGAACCCCCGCTCGCGGTGCGCGCGACGAGCAACGGCGCGAGCAGTTTCAGCGGATTGGCGAGGATGTTGGCGAGCACGACATCGAAGGTCGTCGCCGGCAGGCGGTGCGGTTCAGTGTAGTCGCCGCGCGCGGCGTTGGCGGCGGCGTTGGCGCGCGCGGCCGAAAGTGCCTGCGGGTCGATGTCGGTGGCGGCGACGTAGCCGGCGCCGAGCTTGGCGGCGGCGATCGCCAGGATGCCCGAGCCGCAGCCGTAATCGAGCACACGACGACCGAGCGGCGGATGCTCGTCGAGCCAGTGCAGGCAAAGCCGCGTCGTCGGATGGCTTCCGGTGCCGAACGCCACGCCCGGGTCGAGCCGGATCACGATCGCCCCCGGATTCGCGGGCGGCTCGTGCCAGGTCGGCACGACCCACAGGCGGCCGATTTGCAACGGCGCAAACTGCGACTGCGTCAGCCGCACCCAATCGGCGTCCATGACGGCGCGCTCCGCCAGGATCGGCGGCGGCGCCTCGAGCAGCCCAGCGGCCGCGCGCGCAACCAGGGCCGCGGCATCGGTGGCGGCGTCGAGCAGCACGGTGACGCGATTCGCGTGCCAGCCGATGCGCGGCGGCTCGCTGCCCGGCTCACCGTACAGCGGCTGCTCGGAGTCGCTTTGCGCGGCCGCGTCCTCGAGGCTGACGGCAAGGGCCCCGGCGTCGGTGAGCGCCTCGGCGAATGCCTCCACCTGCGCACCGTCGACCCGCATCACCAGTTCGCGCAGCACCGCAGCGACCTCGTGCGCAACCGCGCTAGGACTGGCTGGCCTGCCGCGCCGCCAGGCGTTGTTCGAGATAGTGAATGCTGGTGCCGCCCTGGATGAACTTCTCGTCCAGCAGCAGCTCGCGATGCAGCGGGATGTTGGTGGCGATGCCTTCGACCACCATTTCCGACAGCGCGATCCGCATGCGCGCCAGCGCCTGCGCGCGCGTGTCGCCGTAGCAGATCAGCTTGCCGATCATCGAGTCGTAGTGCGGCGGCACGAAGTAACCGGCATAGACGTGCGAATCGACGCGCACGCCCGGGCCGCCCGGCGCGTGCCAGGCCGTGATGCGTCCCGGGCTGGGCGTGAAGCGGTACGGATCCTCGGCGTTGATGCGGCACTCGATGGCGTGGCCGCGGGTGACGATCTGGCGTTGGCGAAACGGCAGCTTCTCGCCCGCCGCGATGCGGATCTGCTGCTGCACGATGTCGATGCCGGTGACCATCTCGGTCACCGGGTGTTCGACCTGCACGCGCGTGTTCATCTCGATGAAGTAGAACTCGCCGTTCTCGTACAGGAACTCGAAGGTGCCAGCGCCGCGGTAGTTGATCTTGCGGCACGCCTCGGCACAGCGATCGCCGATGCGCTCGATGACCTTGCGCGGGATGCCGGGTGCCGGCGCTTCCTCGATGATCTTCTGGTGCCGCCGCTGCATCGAGCAGTCGCGCTCGCCCAGCCATACGGCGTTGCGGTGCTGGTCGGCCAGCACCTGGATCTCGATGTGGCGCGGGTTCTCCAGGAACTTCTCCATGTAGACGGCCGGATTGGAGAACGCCGCCTGTGCTTCCTGCCGCGTCATGTTGACCGCGTTGACCAGCGCCGCTTCGGTGTGCACGACCCGCATGCCGCGGCCGCCGCCGCCGCCCGCGGCCTTGATGATGACCGGGTAGCCGATCGAACGCGCGATCCTGATGATCTCGCGCGGCTCGTCCGGAAGCGCGCCGTCGGAGCCCGGCACGCACGGCACGCCCGCTTCGATCATCGCCCGCTTGGCCGAAACCTTGTCGCCCATCAGGCGGATCGATTCCGGCCGCGGACCGATGAAGACGAAACCGGATTTCTCGACGCGCTCGGCGAAGTCCGCGTTCTCCGAAAGAAAACCGTAGCCTGGATGGATCGCTTCCGCGTCGGTGACCTCGGCCGCGCTGATGATGGCCGGAATGTTCAGGTAACTGTCTTTCGACGGCGGCGGACCGATGCACACCGACTCGTCGGCGAGCTTCACGTACTTGGCATCGGTGTCGGCGGTGGAGTGCACGACCACCGTCCGGATGCCCATCTCGCGGCAGGCGCGCTGGATGCGCAGCGCGATTTCGCCGCGGTTGGCGATCAGGATCTTGCCGAACATCGAGGCGCCGTCAGCCGATCACGAACAGCGGCTGGCCGTATTCGAC
>JAKANT010000101.1 GCA_021823635.1 Pseudomonadota bacterium | reverse complement strand
CCCCGCGCCTTGATCGGCCGCCATCGCCAACGTGCTCTGCTTCATCGTCGTTCCCCTCGCCAAGCGTTGCCGACTACGACAAGCTTCGCGAGAACTTGTTCAGTGTTTCCCTAGGCGCGGGCAGCGCCGCTGCAGCGCCGGTGTGGAGGTCGGCCCATGCGTGCACCGCCCTCGGTGATCGCCTGGCTGCAGCGCGCCCTGCAGCACGAGTTCGCCGCCGCGCGGCAGTTCGCGCTGCAGGCGTCGATGGCGCGTCGGCTCGGCGATTCGGCGCTGGCGCGCTTCTGCAGCGAGTCGGCGCAGGAGGAGCTAGAGCACGCGCAGCGCCTGGCCGCGGCGCTGATCGATCTCGGCGCCGGCTTCGGCGGCGGTGCCGCGCCCGCTTACCCGGTGGGCAGCTCGCGCCAGCAGATCCTCGCGGCGGCGGCTGCCACCGAGCGGCACGCCGTGGCGGTGTACGAGGGCGCGCTGCGCGCGTGCGCGGCCGACGGCGAACTGCGCGCCCTGTTCGGCGGCCTGCATGCCGAGGAGTGCGAGCATCTGGACAAACTGCGCCGCTGGGCGGGCGACGGATCCGCTGCCGGCGCGCCGCACGGACGGAGGATCGAACCATGAGCGATGTCGTGCCGGACGGCTGGCAAAGAGTGGATCGCCCGCCGTCGCTGTTTCGCCGCTTCGAGTTTGCTAGCTACGGCGAGACGCGCGCGTTCCTCGACGCCCTGGCGGCGCTGTCGGAGCAGACCGGGCTTTATCCGAACCTGAGCTTCGGCAAGACCTACGTCAACGTCACGGTGCTGGCCGGCGAAGCACAGCGCCTGGGCGCGGCCGAAGCCGAATTCGCCACGCGCGCCGCCGATTGCGCGGCCAAGGCGCGCCGCGCCACCTGAGCCATGGCTCGCGTCGGCGCGCCGGTCGCGGCCGCCACTCTCGCCCCGCCGACGCCGCGTGACCGGGCCGCGGGCCCAATCGAGGTCGCGGTCTGCGTCGTGCAGGACGGCGCGGGGCGGGTGCTGCTCGCGCAGCGCACCGCGCGCCAGATCTCGGCCGGCTACTGGGAGCTGCCGGGCGGCAAAATCGACGCAGGCGAGACCGCTGCGCAGGCCGCCGCGCGCGAGTTGCACGAGGAAGCCGGCCTCGAGGCCGAAGCGCTCGCGCCGTGGATCGTGTACGAACATGCGTTTCCGACCCGGCGCGTACGGCTGCACTTCTTTCGCGTCGCGCGCTGGCGCGGCCAGCCGCACGGGCGCGAGGGCCAGCGCCTGGCCTGGGTCGATCCGGGCGCGCCTGCGGTCGCGCCGCTGCTGCCGTCGAATGCGCGCGCGCTTGCGCTGCTGGCGTTGCCGCCGCGGCTGGCGGTCACGCGCGCCAGCGACGCGGGCGACGTGCAGCGCTTTCTCGCGCACGATCTCGCGGCGCTGCTCGCCGACGGCGTGCGGCTGTTGCAGGTGCGCGAGGAGCGCTTGAGCGGCGCGCAGCGCGCGCACTTCGCGCGCCAGGTGGTGCAGCGGGCGCGCGCCCAGGGCGCGCGCGTGCTGGTTGCCGGCACGGCGATCGAAGCGCTGCGCGCCGGCGCCGACGGCGTGCACAGCGCGGCACAGCAGTTGCGCGCCCTCGGGCAGCGGCCGCCGCTTGCGCTGTGGAGCGCATCGTGCCGCGATCTGGACGACGTGCGCACCGCGCACCGGCTGGGCGCGGACTTCGTCGTCGTCGGTCCGGTGCGGGCGACCGCCTTGCACGCGGACGCGGCGCCCCTCGGCTGGGAGGGGCTGGCGCGCATCGTCGCCGCGACACCGCTGCCGGTGTACGCGCAAGGCGGGCTGACGCGCGAGGATCTGGCAGCGGCGCGCGCATGCGGCGCGGTCGGCATCGCGCTGAACGCGGCCGCATGGCTGCGCAACGGACGGCGATGAAGACGCTTTCCGCCATCTTGCCGTTCCTGCGCTGGCTGCCGCAGTTGCGGCAGACGTGGCGCGCCGACCTGGTGGCCGGCATCAGCGTGGCGCTGGTGCTGGTGCCGCAGGCGATGGCCTACGCGCAACTGGCGGGCGTGCAGGCCTACTACGGGCTTTATGCGGGCTTCCTGCCAGTGGCGGTGGCCGCGCTATGGGGCTCGTCTGCGCAACTGGCCACCGGGCCGGTGGCCGCGGTGTCGCTGCTCACCGCCTCGCTGCTCGGCGCGATGGCCGCGCCCGGCAGCGGCGAGTTCATCGCCCTGGCGGTGACGCTGGCGCTGCTGGTGGGTCTGTTGCAGTTCGCGCTCGGCGTGCTGCGGCTGGGGGCGATCGTGAATTTGCTGTCGCATCCGGTGATCGTGGGCTTCACGAGCGCCGCCGCGATCATCATCGCCACCTCGCAACTGTCCAAGGTGTTCGGCGTACCGATGCCGCGCAGCGACTCCTACTTCGCCGACATCGCCGCGGTGCTGGCGCAGGTCGGTCACACGCATATCCCCACCTTCGCGATGGGCGCGGGCGCGATCGCGGCGCTGCTGGCGCTCAAGCGCTTCGCGCCGAAGCTGCCGGGCGTGCTAATCGTGGTGGCGGCCGCCACCTTCATCTCTTGGGCCACCGGCTTCGAGCGCAATGCGAGCGCGCGGCTCGATCAGATCGCCGATCCGGCGTTGGCTGCGGTCGTGGAGAAGCTGACCGCGGCCCAGGAGCGGCTGCGTCAGGCGGAGCTTGAGGTGGCACGGCGCGCGCGCGTCTGGTCTGAGGCGCGCGCGACGGCGGGCGCCGGCAGCCTGCAGGAGGTGACGGCGCAGGCCGATCTGGCCGTCGGGCGTCTGCGCGCCGAAGAGCTGCGGCGCGAGGTCGCTGAGCGCGCCGCGACGCTCAACTCGCTGTGGGTCAGGCGCGCGGTGGACGAGCGCGGCCAGACATCGGCGCTGTACGCGGCGGCCAATGCGCCGGCGCAAGCGCGCCTCGATCCGCTCGAATACCGAATCCGGCGCGTGCAGGGCGGCACGCTGCAGTTGGCCGGCGGCGGCGAGGTGGTGGGCGCCATTCCGGCCGGGCTGCCGCCGTTCGCGCTGCCCGCGCTGTCGCTGGAGCTTGCGCTGTCGCTCGCTTCGGCCGCGGTGGTGATCGCGCTGGTGGGGTTCATGGAAGCGATCTCCATCGCCAAGGCGATGGCGGCGCGCACGCGCCAGCGCATCGACGCCAACCAGGAGCTGATCGGCCAGGGGCTGGCCAACGTGGCGAGCGCGGTCTCGCAAGGATTTCCGGTGTCGGGCTCGTTCTCGCGCTCGGCGGTTAACCTGCAGGCGGGCGCGCGCACCGGATTCGCGGCCGTGGTCACGGCGGCGCTGATGCTGGCCACGCTGCTGTTCCTCACCCCCCTTCTTTATCACCTGCCGCAGGCGGTGCTGGCGGCGGTGGTGATCGTGGCGGTGCTGGGGCTGATCGATTTTCGCGCCATCGCGCACGCCTGGCGCGTGAACCGCCACGACGGCATCGCCGCGACCGTGACCTTCGCCGCCACGCTCGCCTTCGCGCCGCATCTGGACTGGGGCATCCTGGCCGGCGCGGGACTGGCGATCGCGCTGTTCGTGGTGCGCACGATGCGGCCGCGCGTGTGCTGGCTCGTGCCGGGCGCCGACGGTCGGCTGCGCGAGGCGGGCTGCGGCACGCCGGTGCAGGCCGCGCCCGGCGTGCTGGTGCTGCGCTTCGACGGGCAACTTTACTTCGGCAACGTCTCGTACTTCGAGGATTCGCTGCTGGAAGCCGCCGCCGCATCGCCGCGCGCGCGCAGCATCGTCGTGGTGGGCGACGGCATCAACCGCATCGACGCCTCCGGCGTGGAGGTGGTCGAGCACCTGGCCGAGCGGCTGGACGCCGCCGGCGTGGCGCTGCACTTCTACGCGCTCAAACCGCAGGTGATCGAGGTGCTGCGCAACTGCGGCGCGTTCGACAAGCTGGCCCCGCGCCTGCTCGGCGAAGAAGACCTCGCGCGTCTGATCGGCGGCACGCCGCGCACGCCGGCACTCGCCGCGACGGGGACCGACCGGTGAAGGCGCGCTTGCCGCGCCCGCCAACGGGACGGCGTCGATGAGCGCGGCCGAACGCAGCGGCGCGTTGCCCGCCACGGGATTGGCGGGCCTGCAACACTGGCGGCACGATCTGCCGGCCGGGCTGCAGGTGGCGCTGCTGTGGACGCCGTTTTCGCTCGGCGTGGCGCTCGCCTCCGGCGCGCCGGCGATCGCGGGGCTGATCTCGGCCATCGTCGCCGGTCTGCTGTATCCGCTGCTCGGCGGCTCGTACGTCACGGTGAGCGGACCGGCGGCTGCGCTCGCGCCGGTGGTGCTGTGGGGCGTGCTCTCGCTGGGCCACGGCGATCCCGCGGCCGGCTACCCGCTGGTGCTGGTGGCGATCGTGCTGACCGGCGCACTGCAACTGCTGCTCGCAACGCTGCGCGCCGGCCAATACGCGTCGATGCTGCCGGCCACGGTGGTGGAAGCGATGCTCGCTGCCATCGGCGTGATGATCATCCTGCGCCAGTTGCCGCTGCTGATCGGCGCGCCGAGCGTGCCGCGCAAATCGGTGCTGGACGCGGTCACCCATCTGCCGGAGCAGATCATGCAGGCGCAGTTGGCGGTGGCGGTGATCGGCGTCGCTTCGCTGGCGTTGATGTTCGCGCTGCGCCGGCGCGTGACCGGCCTGTGGCGCTGGCTGCCGCCGGCCATCACGGTGGCCGCGGTCGGCGTGGTGGCCGGCGCGGTGCTCGGTCTGGCGCCCGAATTGCGCATCCGCATGCCCGAGAATTTCCTCGCCGGCTTCCACCCGCCCGATTTTTCCGGCTTCATCCATCAGCCCGACCTGTGGCTGACGTTGGCGCTGGTCGTGATCACATTCACGCTGATCGACGGCGTGGAGTCGGTGGCCAGCGTCAAAGCGGTGGACAAGATCGACCCTTGGCACCGCACGTCCGATCCCAACAAGACGCTGCGCGCGATGGGCGTGTGCAATCTCGCCTCCGGCATGTTGGGCGGGCTGACCATCATTCCCAACGCGGTGCCGAGCCGCGCCAACATCGACGCCGGCGCACGCACGCTGTGGTCCAACCTGTACAGCGGCCTTTTCCTGTTGCTGTTCGCGGTGGCCGGCGCCGCGATCCTGGCACGCATTCCGCTCGCCTCGATCGCCGCCGTCCTCATCTACATCGGCTGGCGGCTGTGCGAGCCGGCGCTGTTCGCGCGCATGCTGGCGATCGGCCGCGACCGCTTCATCGTCTTCTGCGGCACGGTGGTCGCGATCCTGGCCACCGATCTGCTGCTCGGCATGCTGATCGGCATCGCGATCGAACTTGCGCTGCTGATGTACCTGCTGATGCCGTCGCTGCGGCTGGTGCTGACCGGCCGCCTCGACGCCGCCGAGGCGCTCGCTCTGCTGGCGCGCAATTTCGGCGGCTTGTTCCGCAGCCCGGTGATCCGGCACCGCACCGAGCTGCGCGACGGCCAGACCCTGCACGTGCTGACGCTCGGCTCGCTGGTCGGCTTCAACCTGCTGCCGCTCGAGCGCACGCTGGCGGCGATTCCCGCGAGCGAGGGCGTGCTGCTCCGCTTCACCGAATCGGCGCGCATCATCGATCACACGGCGGCCGAGTTCCTGCAGCACGCCGCCGAGGAGGCCTCCGCGCGCAACCGCCCGTTCGCGGTCGAGGGACTGGAGAACTTCTACCGCTTCTCGTCCCATCCGCTCGCCGCGCGCATGCAAGAGGCGCGGCTCGCGCAGCAGCAGGCCGAGCGCGATGCGCGCGCCCAGCAGATGGGGCTACTGGCGGCGCGCCTGAGCCTGGCGTTCGAGGCGCGCGTGGCGGCCACGCTCAACCCGCACGACTTCGTCTACCTGCGCCGCGGCGATCACCGCGAGGAGTGCAACCGCATCGAGGGCGATTGGCGCGGCGCGCGCCTGCGCATCTTCGACTACAGCCACACCTCGCCGCCCGACTACCACGTCGCACACCGCCACACGCTCGCCGTCGCCGAAATTGCGGGCGTCGACCTGGGGCACGTCGCGATCACCCCCGGCCACTACCTCGAGCGCTACCTCGTACAGTTGGAGGAACGGCCGCAGACGGCGGGGCTCGCCGCGGGCTACCGGCTGTGGGCCGCACGCGGTACCGACCCTGCGCCCCTGCTCGATGCCGCGGTACAGCAGGCGCTGGCCCGGCACGGCCCGATCTATCTGGAGGCGCGCGGCCGGGCGATCCTCGCTTTCCGCCCGCCGCGCGGGCTGGAGGACGAGGCCGGCATCGAAGGGCTGCTGACGGTGCTTGCCGCGGTCATCGACTCGGTGCGGGCCACGTCGCCCGCTGCCGCCGAGCCTCAGCGCGCGTCCGCCACCGGTGCCGCCTGAGCGAACTGCTCGGCGATCAGCCGCTCGCCGCTTTCGAGCACGAAATAGCGCAGCGCCTCGGCGGCCGGAGAAAGCGACCGCCCCTGCAGATTGACGACGTGCCCCAGGTCGACGCCCGCAATTTCGGCGA
>JAKANT010000100.1 GCA_021823635.1 Pseudomonadota bacterium | reverse complement strand
AGATCGGCATGCCTTCCCGGAACCACACGAGGTTCTCGGCGATCGACACGTACGTGCCTCGCGCGGTCTGCGGCCCGCAGGTCGCGAGCGTCTCCCCGGGCTTGCTGATCCGGTGTCCCTCGTGGACCCAGGCCGACGTGGTGATGCCGTTCACGATGGACGTCGGAATGGCCCGGTATTCGCGGCCGATGATCAGATGCTCCGTCTCGGATGGGATCAAGTACCGCTCCCCCTGCCAATAGGCCTTCGGCACCCGGCCGATCGGCATGACGAACGTGGTGGAAGGCGCGAGCAACGTGGCCGACTGCCAATAAGCCTTCGGCACCCGGCCGATCGGGATTGTGGCCTGCACGCGGTAGCGCCGCGGGAAAGGCGCCCCCAACGAAAACGATGCTACGGCGTTGTGTCTGAATCTGCGGCTTGTGTATCGGGAACGATATTCGGCCTGCTCCATCCCGCGCCGCAGCGTGATGTTGCCCCAGACGTGGATGCGGCGCAGGTAGTACGGGTGGAAGGCAGACTCGTAGTCGAGCAGGCGAAACATCTCGTCCAGCGAGCGCCCGTGCTCGCGCACGACGCTCTCGGCATGCTCGGCTGCGCGCGCATCGGGGTCCTGCACGCCCAAGTGATGCCTGATCGGGGCGCCGAAGCGCTGGCGCGCCCAGAGCTTCATCACGGCGCCGCTGGCAGCGTTTGACAAGCCGGTCCAGCCCTTTCCCTTTCTCGGTCTCCGATCATCGCCTTGGCCAAAGCAGGTCCTCCGCGCCGAAAAGACGCGGTCTCACTCAAGTCACGCCATTTGCGCCAAACAGCCGTTCGCGATCGGGGATCCCCGCGACGAGGAGCCGTTACTTCCGTCCAAGCCGTCGGCGTTCGAGTTTCCGATGCGGAATGACGACGTCGAACCGACGTTTCCGTCATCGCGGTGCGTGCTCAGCCCCCGACACGTGTCTTCCGGACGGTGTTCGAGCAACCGATAATTGAACGGCGGTGCGTCGCGCGCCGCATGAAGCTGCGCTCCGAGCGAACGATGCCTGCATCGCGACCCCGTCCACCCCGGCCGTCGGCGCATGCGATGGTCGAGGACGTGATCGGCTGCAAATGGACACTAACGGTGATCGATCTCGTTCGGCGCGGCATCCGGCGGCCGGGCGCGATGGAGCGCAGCGTGGCGGGACTGACGCAAAAGGTCCTCAATGAGCGGTTGCGCAAGCTGGTGCGCTACGGTGTTCTGGTCAAGCACAGCTACCCGGAGGTGCCGCCGCGCGTCGAGTACGAGCTGACCGAATTCGGCCTGCGCTTCGTCGGCGTGCTGGATGCGATCGCGGCGCTGGAGGCCGACGGCAGCGGCTCAACGGCGCAGCGCGCGCTCGATCGCGGCCAGTAACTGCGCGGCCCGCAGCGGCTTGGCGAGATACTCGGCGGCTCCGGCGGCGCGCGCGGCGTCGATGCGCTGCTCAGTGGCATCGGCGGAGACGACGATGACCGGGACGGTGGCCAGCACCGGATCGCGCTTGAGCTGCGTCAGCACCTGCAGCCCGTCCATGTCGGGGAGGTTGAGGTCCAGCAGGATGGCGTCCGGGCGGTCTCGCCGCGCCTGCGCCAGCCCTTCGAGGCCGCTGTCGCTTACGGTCAGCACGAGCCCGGGCTGCGTGGCGAGCAAACCGCGCATCACGTCGGCGTTGGCCGCGTTGTCCTCGATGTACAACAGGCGCGCCGCCAGCGCTGCGCCATTCGGTTGCGCGTCGGCAGACGGCGCGCCGGGCTGCGGTGCGGCGGCTGCCGGCAGCGTGAAATCGAAGCGGGAGCCTTCGCCCGGCCGGCTCGCCACGCGCAGCTCGCCGCCCATCAGGGCCACCAGCCGCTGCGCGATCACCAGTCCGATGCCGGTGCCCTCGATGCCGCTCGCCTCACGGCCCAGGCGGTCGAACGGCTGGAACAGTCTGCGCATCTGCTCGTCGCTCATGCCCAGCCCGGTATCGGCGACCTCGATGCGCACGTGCGCGTCTTCGCGTGTGGCGCTGATCTCGATCGTGCCGCCGCGGCGGTTGTACTTGATGGCATTGGACAGCAGATTGGACAGCACCTGTTTGACGCGGGTGGCGTCGCCTCTGGCGTAGCGCGCGTCGGCGGCCAGCCGCTCGCGCACCTGCAGACCCGCGGCGACGATCGCCGCGCGGTGCATCGCCATTACTTCTTCGGCAAGCGCCGCCAGGTCGAGCGTCTCGAGGCTGAGCGCCATCTGGCCGGCCTCGATGCGCGACAGATCAAGCACGTCGTTGATCATCGCCAGCAGGTGCCAGCCGGCGGTCTGGATGCGCTGCACGCGCTCGCGTTGCGCGGGCGCAAGCGGCTGCGCCGGATCCATCTCGAGCAATTGCGCGAAGCCGAGGATGGCGTTCAGCGGCGTGCGCAGCTCGTGGCTCATGCGCGACAGGAACTCGGTCTTGGCGCGGTTGGCTTCCTCGGCCAGCGCGCGCGCACGTTCGGCCTCTTGCAACCGCATCCGGGTCGACAGCTCTTCGAGCACCGCCAGCACCCGCTGCGGGTTGCCATTCGCATCGCGCTCGACGGCCGCGGTGACTTCGGCCGTCACCGCGCCGCCGTCGGGCCGCACGAAGCGCAGCGTTCGGCGCAGCAGCGGCGTCTCGCCCGACAGCAAACGGCGCCGGATTTCGGCGTTCTCGGCGTGCGTCAGCGGATCCCAGAGCTCGAACACCGTCATCTGTTGCAGCTCGGCGAGCGAGCGCCCGAACATCGAACACGCGTAAGGGTTGGCGTACAGCAGACGCCCCTGGGGGTCGGCGTAGGTCAGTCCGATCGGCGCCAGCTCGAGGATGCGCCGCACGCGCTCTTCGGACTCGCGCAGCGCCTCCTGCTGCTTTCGGCGTTGCGCCATCTCGCGCCGCAGCCAGTCGGTGCGGCGTGCCACGACGCGCCGCACGCGCTCGGCGCTGCCGGCCACGTACAGGACGAAACCCGCCAGCAGCGCGGTCAGCAGCACCGCCAGCGGCGGCAGGGCGCGCAGCAGCCCGACGCCGTGCAGGGCGCGGTACTCGGCGGTCTCGATCACCTCCACTGTCAGCGTGCGGCCGCCGAAATCGAAGCTGTGCTCCAGGCGGCGCGCCGGGCGCCATGGGCTGCGGCAGCGCGCATCGCCGGCCAGCAGCGGCGCATCGCGTGCGCCTTCGCGCAGGCAGGCGACGAGCGCGCTGTCCTCCAGACCCGCGAGCGCGCCGTCCAGCCGCAGCGTGACGAAGGCCACACCGCGCTGCCGCCATGGATCGTCCGCCCGGCCGTTGGCATCGGCGGGCAGGTACACGACCATGCCGTAGGCATCGTCCGGTCCCTGCGTCAGGCGAAAGGGCTGCGTCGCGCTCGGCAGCCCGGTCTGCAAGGCGCGCAGGATCGCTGCGCGCGGGGCCGGAATCGACAGCGCGTTGACTCCCAATGCCGTGGCGTTCTCCGCCTCCGGTTCGATGTAGGTCAGCACGACGTATTCGTCGGCGGGCGCGGGCATGCGGCGCTCGCCGTTGCCGCGGTCGAAGACGTAGAAACTCGGGCGCTGCTCGCGCACGCGGCGTTCGAATTCCGCCAGTTGCGCCGCATCGACCCGCTGCGACCAGCCCAGTGCCGCGAGCGTCGGCTGCGCGGCGAGCCAGTGCGCGCTGACGCGGCGGAATTCGGCGCGCGTGACTTCGCTGGAAGCGGCGAACGCACCGGACACCGCATGCAGCGCCGACAGGTGTTGCTCGAAGCGCTGCTCGATCTTCGCCGCGATGGCGAGCGCGTCGCGCCGGAACAGGTAGGCGCGACGCTCCACTTCGGCGCGCGCCAGCAACGATGGGCCGAGCGCCAGCAGGGCGGCCAGCGCGGCCAGCGGAACGACCACGGTGCGGCTGCGCTGCGCCCAGGCGACCGCAGGCCGCCGTGCCAGCACGAGCGCCAGCGGTGCGCCGAGGGTGATGCCGGCCGCGTCGGCGAACCACCACAGAACGGCCGAATCGCCCCACAGCGGCACGGTCATCCACGCGGTCTGCCCCAGAGCAGCGACGGCCGCGCCGGCGACCGCGGCGGGCAGCGCCGCGCCGAGCACGAAGAAGCGCGCGAACACGCCCGGGTGGTCGAACTCGGCCCTCGCGAACGCCGCGCGTAGCACCATCGCGAGCAAGGGCGCGACCAGCGAGACCGCACTCAGCGCGGTCGCCGCCGCGGCCGACTGTCCCAGCAACAGCCGCGCGGCCAGTTGTGCGGCGAAGGCGGCGCCCAGGCAGAGCAAGGCGGCGCGTCGGCCGGCGACGATCGCCGCGCCGAGCGCGACGCCCGCCGCCAGATGCAGCGGTCCGATGTGCGCGGGCGGCGGCGCCAGCACCGGCGCCAGCGCGGCGGCCGCGGCGCAGGCGGCTGCGACCGCTGCGGGGCGAAGCGCAAGGCGCGGCGGCGTGGCGCTACTCACGGCAACGGCGGCAGCGGGCGCGGCTTGCGCTGCTCGTCGGTGGCCACGTACACCAGCGTGGCCTCGGTCACCTTGACCACTTCGGTCTGCAGCCGCATGCGTTCGGCGTAGACCTCGACCTCGACCGTGATCGACGTGGTACCGGTCTTGACGATGCGGGCGTAGAACGACAGCAGGTCGCCGACGAACACCGGGTTCTTGAACACGAAGCTCGTGACCGCGACCGTGGCCACGCGGCCATTGGCGCGGCGCGCGGCCGGAATGGCGCCGGCGATGTCCACTTGGGCCATGATCCAACCGCCGAACACGTCGCCGTGGATGTTGGCGTCGGCCGGCATCGGGGTGACGCGCAGCACGGGGATGCCTTCCGGCAGGCCGCGAGGTTCGCTCATCTTGTTCTCTCCCACGGGCGAGGCGGCCTGGCACGGCCGCGGCGGGTGGCGGGTGACCGCCGTCACGCGCGGCCGGCGGCGCCGCGGCGCCCGTTCATAATCGCGGCGCGATGCTACGCGCGGCAGGCGGCGCTTGGCATCGGAAATTGGGGTCGAAACCGATGCGCGGAATGCGACTGCCGCCGCGCGCCGAGCCGGCGGTGCCGCCGCGGCCGGGCGAGCGGCGCGGCGACTGGCACACGCTGGCGGCGTTGCTGCCGTACCTGTGGGCGTACAAGGGCCGCGTGCTGTTCGCGATCGGCTGCCTCGTCGCGGCCAAGGTGGCGGTGGTCGGCGTGCCGGTGCTGCTCAAGCACATCGTCGACTGGTTCGCCAAGGCGCCGGCGGCGGCGACGGTGGCGGTTCCGCTCGGCCTGATCGTCGCCTACGGCGCGCTGCGGTTGGCGACCTCAGTGTTCACCGAGCTGCGCGAGTTCTTCTTCGCCAAGGTCACGCAGGCGGCGGTGCATACGCTGGCGCTGAAGACCTTCCGCCACCTGCACGCGCTGTCGCTGCGCTTTCACCTGGAGCGGCGCACCGGCAGCCTGACACGCGAGATCGACCACGGCATCCGCGGCATCTCGTCGCTGATCAGCTTCACGCTGTATTCGATCCTGCCGACGCTGGTCGAGCTGTCGCTGGTGATCGGCTATCTGCTGTGGCACTACGAGATCTGGTTCGCGGTGATCGTGGCGGCGAGCCTCATCTGCTACGTCTCGTACACGTTCTCGGTCACCAACTGGCGCACGCGCTTTCGGCGCGAGATGAACGAGCTGGACGCCAAGGCGAGCGCGCGCGCGGTCGATAGCTTGCTGAACTTCGAGACCGTCAAGTACTTCAACAACGAGGAGTACGAGGCGCGCCGCTACGACGCCACGCTGGCGGCGCAGGAGCGCGCCGCGATCAAGAGCCAGCAGTCGCTCAATCTGCTGAACGCCGGCCAGCAGCTGATCATCGCGGTGGGCCTGACGCTGATGCTGTGGCGCGCCGCCGTCGGCGTGGCCGAAGGGCGCATGACGATCGGCGACCTGGTGCTGGTCAACGGTTTCATGATCCAGATGTACATGCCGCTGAACTTCCTCGGCGTGCTGTACCGCGAGATCAAGCAGGCGTTAACCGACATGGACCGCATGTTCCGGCTGCTCGAGGTCGAGCGCGAAATCGCCGATGCGCCGGACGCGCGTCCGCTCGTACTGGCCGGTGGCGAGATCCGCTTCGAGCACGTGGATTTCGCCTATGACCCGCGCCGCCAGGTGCTGTTCGACGTCGATTTCACGGTGCCGGCCGGCACCACCACCGCGGTGGTCGGCGCCACCGGCTCCGGCAAGAGCACGCTGGCGCGGCTGCTGTTCCGCTTCTACGACGTGAGCGGCGGCCGCATCCTGATCGACGGCCAGGACATCCGCGCCGTCACGCAGGCGTCGCTGCGCGCCGCCATCGGCATCGTGCCGCAGGACACGGTGCTGTTCAACGACACGATCGAGTACAACATCGCCTACGGGCGGCCGGGCGCGAGCCGCGCCGAGGTGATCGCCGCGGCGCGCGCCGCGCACATTCACGATTTCGTCGAGCGCCTGCCCGACGGCTACGACACCGTGGTGGGCGAGCGGGGGCTGAAGCTTTCCGGCGGCG
>JAKANT010000099.1:713-6526 GCA_021823635.1 Pseudomonadota bacterium | reverse complement strand
TCGACCGCTTCGCGCAGGACGTGGCGATCGGGCCGCAGGTCCTGGCGCAGGCTCGCTTCGGCCTGGACGCTCGGCACGTCGTCGGTCTACGCGATCAGCTTGCGCGCGGCATTGCGCTGGTGGCCGCGGGTGCGCTGGCTGTCGCGCTGATCTTGCATCTCGGGGCGGCGCAATGGGTGATGCGCCGGTTGCGCTGGCTGGCCGCGCGCGCCGATGCGATCGCTGACGGCCATGCGACCGAGCCGCTGCCCGAGCAGGGCAACGACGAACTGGCGCAACTGATGCGTTCGTTCAACCGCATGGCCGAAGCGCTCGATCGGCGCGTGACCGAACTGCGCGCAGCCGAACAACGGCAGCGCAGCCTGATCGCGGCGCTGGCCGAAGGGGTGGCCATCGTGGACGCCGACTGGCGCATGGTCGAGTGCAACGAGGCCGCCGCGCGGTTGATGGGGTTGCCGCGCGAACAGGCCCTGGGCGAGCCGTGGCGGCTGCAGAACCTGCGCTACGTGGATGCGAGCGGCGCGCCGCTTCATTGGGAGAACCTGCCGTCGTTGACCGCCCTGCGCACCGGCGCGCCGGTACGCGGTTTCCTGCTCGGCATCGACCGGCCGGACGGAACGCGCGTCTGGGCCAAGGTCAACGCCGAGCCGCAGTTCGAGGCTGGTGCCGCGTCGCCGACCTCGGTCGTCGTGTCGGCCTCCGATGTCACGGCGCTGATCGAAGCCGAGCGCGCACTGCAGGACGCGAACGCCTCGCTCGAGGCGCGGGTGGCGGAACGCACCGCGCAGTTGGCGGCCGCGCGCGACGCCGCCGAGCGCGCCAGCCGGGCGAAGACCGAGTTTCTGTCCCGCATGAGCCACGAGCTGCGCACGCCGCTGAACGCGATTCTCGGCTTCGCGCAAATCCTGCGCATGCGCGCCGGGGCGGAGGCGCCGCAGGCGCTGGCGCAGATCGAATCGGCCGGCTGGCACCTGCTGGAGCTGATCAACGAAGTCCTCGAACTGTCGCGCATCGAGACCGGGGCGATCGTCGTCTCGGTCGATGCGGTCGAGCTGGCGCCGCTGCTCGCCGAGTGCGCGCAGTTGACGCAGCCGCTGCGCGACCGGCACGGCATAGCGCTCTTCGATCGCAGTGCGGAACACGCTGGTGTGGCGGTCGCGGCCGACGCGACGCGCCTCAAGCAGGTGTTCGTCAACCTGCTGTCGAACGCGGCCAAGTACAACCGTCCCGGCGGCAGCGTCGAAGTGGACGTGCAGACCGACGACGCGCAGGTGCGGGTCAGCGTTCGCGATACCGGTGTGGGCATGCACGCCGAGCAGCTCGGTGCGCTGTTCGAACCGTTCAATCGGCTGGGCGCGGAACTGACCGGCGTCGAAGGCACCGGCATCGGGCTGGTGATCGCCAAACGCCTGCTCGAGCTGATGGGGGGCGCGATCGAGGTGCAGTCCACGCCCGGCGTCGGCAGCGTCTTTACCGTCACGCTGCGGCGCGCGCAGCCGAAGCGGGCGCCGACGCCGACGTCGTCCTCGATCGCCGCACCGCCGCCGCCCGTGTCGCCCGCGGCAGAAAGCGGGACGCGCGTGCTGATGTACGTCGAAGACAATCCGTCCAACGTCCAATTGATGGCGGAGGTGCTCGCGTTGCGCCCGGCGTTTCGCCTGCTGGCGATCACGGACGCGGTGAGCGCATACCGCAAGGCGATGGAGGCGCCGCCGGACATCGCGGTCATCGACATCGCGCTGCCCGGCATGGATGGACACGCGCTTTGCCGCCAGTTGCGCTCACTGCCGACGATGCGCGAGCGGCCTATCGTCGCCCTGTCGGCCAACGCGTTGCCGGCCGACCGCGAGCGCGGTCTCGAATCGGGGTTCGACCGCTATTTCACCAAGCCGCTGGATGTGGCAGTGTTTCTGTCGTGGCTGGACGAGACGAGTGCGAGGCTTCGGTGACACGCGGCCTGATGCGGCGGCGGCGCGCGCTGTGGGTCGCGGGCGTGCTGGTACCGCTCGCGCCGGCGGCTGCGCTGCTCGCGCAGCAGCCTTCGCTGCGCATCGCGCTGGTGCCGTATCTGCCGCCGCGCGCGCTGCTCGAAGTGTGGGAGCCGTTGCGGACATACTTGGCCGCCGCCCTCGGCGAGCGGGTGGAGATGTATAGCGCGCCCAACTTCCGCGCGCTGATCGAATCCGCCCGCGCGCGCGCGCAGGACATGACGCTGACGCCGGTACATCTGGGGCAGTTGCTGGCGCGCGAAAAGACCGCTGTTTGGATCGCGCAGTCGGCCCGCCGCAGCGAGGTGCAGCTTCTGACCACCCTGCCCGAGGGCGCGTCGTGGGAAGGGCGCCGCTTCGGAACGGGCGATCCGTTATCGATCCTCACGTTGATCGGCCAGCGCTGGCTGACGGCCAACGGGCTCGCCGGGCGGGTGACCGTGCGCGAAGCTCCGAATCCCGCCACGCTGGCGCTGTGGCTGGCGCGCGGCGAAGTGGACGCGATTTTCATCTCGTCGGCGCAAGTGCCCGACCTGCCGGCGTTGCGTTCGATCGCGGCGACCCGCGCAATCACCATCGACACCATCCTGACGCCGGGCTGGCAGGTGCCTGCCGACACGCCCGAGCAGCGCCGCCAACGGCTGCAGGAGGTGCTGCTGGCGTACCGCCCCGCGGATCAAGGCACGGCTGCCACCGCGCAATGGTTGGCACCGGATCCGGCGCAACTGCGGCGTTTCGACGCGCTGGCCGAGGCGGCGCGCGCCGTGCTCGAGGCAAGGCGCTAGGGCGCGCGGCGAGTCTTGCGAAACAGCCGCAGCGCGATCTCTCGCAACCAGCGATGGGCGCCGTCGTGCTCGAAGCGGCGGCTCCAGTGCAGGCCGACCGCGAATTCGTGTCCTCCCAGATCGGCGCGGATGATGCGGAACGCGCCGCCGGCGGCAAACATGCGCGCCACCTGCAGCGGCACGACGGCGGCCAGATCGGTGGCGGCGAGGATCGCGCCCAGCGCCATGAAGTGCGGAATGACGAGCCGTATGCGCTCCTGCAGGCCGAGCCGCTCGAGGATGAGGCGCGTCTGCGGATGCGAGCGCACCACCGCGTAGTCGAGCGCAGTCAGCGGGATGCGGCCGCCGTGCGCTCGCTCGCGGGCACCGGCCGCGCGCAGCAGCACGACGTAGCGTTCGTCGAACAGATCGACGCGGCACGTCTGGGTGACGGTCGGCAGGAACCCGAACGCGAGGTCGATCTTGCCTTGGTCGAGGGCGTCGGCGATGCGGTCGTGTTCCAGCTGATAGACCTCCAGCCGCACGCCCGGCGCCTGGCGGCGCACCGTCTGCGCCAGACGCGGCAGGAACACGCCTTCGCCGATATCGCTCATATGCAGGCGGAACACGCGGGTCGAGGTGCGCGGCTCGAAGCGGTCGGCCTGCGCGAGCGCCGACTGCACCGCCGCGAGCGCCTGCCGCACCGCCTGCGCCAGCTCGTCGGCGCGCGCGGTCGGCGCCACGCCGCCTGCCACGCGCACGAACAGCGGGTCGCGCAGCCGTAAGCGCAATCGCGTCAGCGCGTGGCTGACGGCCGGTTGTGACAGCCCGAGCGCCTCGGCGGCGCGCCCGACGTGGCCGGCGGCGTGCACGGCGGCGAACACGCGCAGCAGATTCAGATCGATCGCGTCGATTCCCATCATCATGCACGCGGTGAATGAAATTCAGAAGGATTATCGAATGGACAGCGCACAGCGCTTCGCCCAGCATTGCGCATCACATTCGGCGGGGTGGGCCGACCGTGGAAATCTCTTTCGCGCGTGAAGTCGAACGGCTGCGCCTGGGGGCGGGTCAGGTCTTCCACGGCGAGGGCATCCTCGCCGTCACCAAGGCGCTGCTGCAGTCCGGTGTGGCCTACGTGGGCGGCTACCAGGGCGCACCGGTATCGCACCTGCTGGACGTGATGGTGCAGGCACGCCCCTATCTGGACGAGCTCGGCGTGCACGTGGAGGCGTGCGCGAACGAGGCCGCGGCGGCGGCGATGCTGGGCGCTTCGTTGCACTATCCGCTGCGCGGCGCGGTGACCTGGAAGTCGATCGTCGGCACCAACGTCGCGGCCGATGCGCTGTCCAATCTGGCGTCGCCGGGCGTGCGCGGTGGCGTTCTGATCGTGGTCGGTGAAGACACCGGCGAGGGCGCGAGCGTGATCCAGGAACGCACCCATGCGTTCGCGATGAAATCGACGCTGGCGCTGCTCGATCCGCGGCCCGACCTGGAATGCATGGTGCGCCTGGTCGAGCAGGCGTTCGAGCTGTCGGAGGCGTCACACCTGCCGGCGGTCCTGCAACTGCGCATCCGCGCCTGCCATCTGCGCGGGCAGTTCGTCTGCAAGGACAACCGCGCGCCGCCCTATTCGGCGCGCGCTCCGCTGATGCAGCCGGCGCCGTTCGACTACGCGCGCCTGGCGCATCCGCCGGTGACGTTCGCGCACGAACGGCTGAAGGTCGAACAGCGCCTGCCGGCCGCGCGCCGCTTCATCGCCGACAACGGCCTGAACGAAATCCTCGCCGGCGAGTACGCCGAGGTGGGCGTGATCGTGCAGGGCGGTTTGTTCAATTCCCTCGTGCGCGCGGCGCAGTTGCTCGGTCTGGCCGCGCGCGGCGGTTTGCGCCTTCCGCTGCTGGTGCTGAACGTCACCTACCCGCTGGTGCACGAACAGATCGTGCAGTTCTGCGCCGGCAAGCGCGCCGTGCTGGTGCTCGAGGAAGGGCATCCGGAGTTCATCGAAATGGAAGTGGCCGCCGCGCTGCGGCGCGCCGGCAGCGACACGGCCGTGCACGGCAAGGATCTGATGCACACTGCGGGCGAGTACACGACCGAGGCGCTCGCCGCCGGTCTGGAGCGTTTCGCGGCCCGCCATCTGCCGCAGCTTGCGCTGACCGAGGGGCGCGCCTGGCTGGCGGCCAACGAAGCGCGCCGCAGGGAGGTGGCGCAACGGCTTGCGGCGCCGCTGCCGCCGCGACCGCCGACTTTCTGCACCGGCTGCCCGGAGCGGCCGGTGTTCGCGGCGATGAAACTCGCGCAGCGCGAGATCGGCCCGCTGCACGTGGCCGCGGACATCGGCTGCCATGCGTTCGCGACGTTCGAGCCGTTCAGTCAAGGGCATTCGATCCTCGGCTACGGCATGAGTCTGGCGAGTCGCGCGGGCGTGTCGCCGGCGCTGCCCGCGCGCACGGTGGCAGTGATGGGCGACGGCGGGTTCTGGCACAACGGCTTGCTGACCGGGGTGCAGACGGCGCTGTTCAACGGCGACGACACGGTGTTGCTGATCATGAAGAACGGCTACACCTCGGCCACCGGCACGCAGGAGATCCTCTCCACGCCGGGCGAGGAGCTGAAGGCACAGGCGAGCGACAAGCGGGAAAGCCTGACCGCGCGCGAGCAGACGATCGAGAACACGCTGCGCGGCATCGGCGTGCGCTGGCTGCGCACCGTGCACAGCTACCGCGTGGCGCAGATGAAGCGCACCCTGCTGGAGGCGCTCACCAGCGAGCAGAAGGGGCTGAAGGTGGTGATCGCCGAAGGCGAGTGCCAGCTCGAGCGCCAGCGCCGCATCAGACCGTGGCTGGCGGCGCTCGCCGCACAAGGCCGGCGCGTGGTGCGCGTGCGCTACGGCGTGGACGAGGATGTGTGCAACGGCGACCACGAATGCATCCGCTTATCCGGCTGCCCGACGCTGACCCTGAAAAGCAATCCGGATCCGCTGAAAACCGATCCGGTCGTCACGGTGACCGAAGGCTGCGTCGGCTGCGGACTGTGCGGCGAGAACGCGCACGCGGCC
>JAKANT010000099.1:0-703 GCA_021823635.1 Pseudomonadota bacterium | reverse complement strand
TCTTTTTACCGCGCCGAGATCGTGCGCAATCCGCGCTGGTACGAACGGCTGGCCGCGCGCGTGCGCGCCGCCGCGCTGCGCGTGCTCGCGCCCGCCTGAGCCGGCGCGGCGACGGTCGATGACTGAAACACAAGGAGACGAACGATGAACGGTGTCGATTTTTCGCGCTTGCGGCGTTCGCTTCTGCTCGGTGCCGCGGCCGCGTTGGCCGCCGGTGCGGCGGGGGCGCAGAGCTATCCCGCCAAGCCGGTACGGCTGGTCGTGAACTTTCCGCCCGGCGGCGCCGCCGACATCCTGGCGCGTGCGCTGGCCACTTCGCTCGCCGCCTCGCTTGGGCAGCCGGTCGTGGTCGAGAACCGGCCCGGCGCCAACGGCAACATCGGCGCCGATGCGGTGGCCAAGGGCGACAAGGACGGCCACACGCTGTTGCTCAGTTCCGGCGGTGCGATCACCGTCAACCCGTTCCTCTACTCCAAGATGCCGTTAGATCCGGAACGCGATCTCGTGCCGGTGGCGGCGGTGGCGCGCGTGCTCGTCTATCTGCTCGTGCATCCTTCGGTGCCCGTCAACACCGTGCCGGAATTCATCGCCTTCGCCAAGGCCAACCCGGGCAAGCTCGCCTACGGGTCGGCCGGCGCCGGCAGCTTGCCGCATCTGGCGGGCGAGATGTTCACCCGCCGTGCCGGCATCCAGGCCACGCACG
>JAKANT010000098.1 GCA_021823635.1 Pseudomonadota bacterium | reverse complement strand
ATCTTACGCCACCATGCAGGCGCCGGACCGGGTGGTGGTCGCGTACCGCCGTCCGTGGCGACCCGACGGCTCGGCGGCTTCGAAGGCGGCCCTGAAGGAAGTCGAGTCGCTTCTGGACGGCATCGCGCGCGAGGCGGTTGGGCGCAAGTAGGAGAGGCTGGCGGCGCGCGGCACAATCCCGGCTCGCCAACGGGAGCCGGGCCGTGGATGCCGAGTCGATCCGCCAGGCGGTACTGCAGTCGATCGCCGCGATCGCGCCGGAGGTCGATACTGGGCGCCTGCGCCCCGATGTGCCGCTGCGCGAACAGGTGGAGCTGGATTCGCTCGACTGGCTGAACGTCGTCGCGGCGGTCGAGCAGCGCCTGGGCGTGCCGATCGCCGCGGGCGATCGGCAGCGGCTGACAACGCTCGACGCGCTGGTCGCCGAACTGACCACCCGGACCGCCGCCGCTCCGCGCGCGGTGAGCGACCTGCGGCCTTCGCAGCACACTGTCGGCAGCGAGCGCGTGACGGTGCGGCCGCTGTCGCGCGAGGACGCGCCGCTGGAGGCCGATTTCGTCCGCAGTCTGTCGGCCGAGTCGCGTTACATGCGCTTTCAGGCCGCCCTGCGCGAATTGCCGCCGGCCAAACTCCGATTCCTGACCGACGTCGACCAGCAGCGCCACGTGGCGCTCGCGGCCACGGTGCGGCGCGACGGCGGCGAGGCGATCGTGGGCGTAGCGCGCTACGCGGTCGACGACGACGGCGGCGACTGCGAATTCGCGATCGCGGTGCGCGACGACTGGCAGCGCACCGGAGTCGCGGGGCTGCTGATGCAGAGGCTGATCGACGTGGCGCGCGCGCGGCCTGAGAGCGATGCACGGCAGCGTGCTGGCATCCAACACGCGCATGCTGAAGTTCATGCGCCAACTCGGGTTCGCCGCCGCGCGCGAGCCCGGCGACGCCACGCTGGTTCGCGTCACACGCGCGCTGTGAGCGGGGTCACTGCCCTCAGGCCGGCGCGCTGAAGACGAAGCGCGTGCCGGTGGAGGAACGGATGAACTTGTCCGGCATCTCGGCCTGCACGATGGCGATGAACGTCTCGCCCGAGCAATGCATCGGGATCACGAAATCCGGATTCAGCGCCTTCAGTTCCGCCGCCGTCTGCTTCTGGTATTCGACCGGGTGCGGGGCAAGGTGAAAGCCGCCGAGCACCGCGTGCAGTCGGTCGGTGCCTGCGATCTTCAGCGCCGCGCGCACCGAGTTGACGATGCCGCGGTGTCCGCAGGAGGTCATCACCACCAGGCCGCGCCCGCGCACGTGGTAGGCGAACGCCTGCTCGTGTTCGAAGTCGTCCGGTACCAGCGTCAGGTTGCGCTTCGCTTCCGGCAGTTTCTCCGGCGCACAGCCGAGACCCCCGACCATGCCGACGGTCATGCGCGTCGGCGAAAGCACCCTTTCGAACGAATTGCGTGCGATCACGCCGGTGCTGAAGCCGTGATCGGCGAGCACCGACGGGCGATCGGCGAAGGTCACGGTCAGCCCGGCGTCGCGGATCGCCTGCCGGTCCAGCGCGCCGAAACTGCCGGCCTCGCCGGGCACGTTCAGCTCACGGGTGCAGAAGCATTCTTCGCTGCCGAGGTAGAACGGCAGGCCGCTCTTCAACCTGCCCTTGTTCGCCTCGAGGAATCCCACCAGGCCGCCGAAATGGTCGAAGTGCCCGTGCGACAGCGCCAGCGCATCGAGCTTCGAGGCATCGATGCCGGCCAGCAGCAGATTGTTCAGCAGCGCCTCGGGCGTGTAGCCGAAGTCGATCAACACCTGCCGCGTCTCGGTGCCACGCGCCGATTCCACGTGCAGCGACAGCCCCCATTCGTTCTGCAGCGTGCGCCGCGGCGGCGTGCGGGGCGCGACCGCGAACCCGAGCCGCTGCACCTGAACCGGCCCGAACGCGCGCGATGGCTCGAACGCGTGGTGATACGAATCGGTCACCACGCGCAGCGCCAGGCGGTCGACGATGGGCACCGCGGCGGGCGAATCGATCGGTTTCGCTTCCGCGACGCGCGGTGCGAACAGGCCGCCGGCGGCGAGCGCGGCGAGCGAGCCGGCCCCGGCGCGAAACAGCCGGCGACGTTGGCGGCTGCCCAGATAACCGTCGTCGGCGACGTGCGGTGCAGTGATCTCGCGTGGCATGTCGGTCTCCTCCTTTGTGACGTGCGACTCTGTCGCAGCCGACGGCGGCAGCCAATCGCCTGGACGGGTGACCGTTCAACGCGGGCGAAGTTGCTCCGGCCGCACGCGTGCCGCGAGCAGCCGTTCGGCGACGTCCGGATCGACGATGCGGCCGGCGCCGTCGACCAGCGGCTGCTCGAAATCGTTCCAGCCGCGCACGCCGGTTTTCAGCGACACCACGTCGCCGAAGCCCATCTGCTGCATCACGTCGGCGGCCAGCAGCGAACGGTTGCCGGAGCGGCACACCACCACGATCGAGCGTTCACGCGCCGCGGCGAGCTCCGGCAGCGTTTCGTCGTAGCCCCAGTCGCAGGCGGCCTCCAGCACGCCGCGCGGCACGTTGACCGATCCGGGAATGTGCGCGGCTTCGAACTCGGCCGGCTCGCGCACGTCCAGGACCATCGGCGGTGCGCGCTCTTCGAGGCGTGCGCGCAGGTCCCAAGGCATGATCTCGCGCACGCGAGCGAGCGCTTCGGCGATCAGATCCGCATAGCGCTTCATCCCGGGCGATCGCCTCAAAGCGGCCGCTTCAGGCTGATCGCGCCGCGCACCTGCCCTTCACGGTAACCGGTGGCCTGATCGAACGGGTAGTCCTTCGCGAGTTGCGCCTTGACCTCGGGCGCCAGCGCGTCGGGCGCGCCGTGACAGTTCACGCACAGCGCCTGCACCGGTAGGGCCTTCATGTAGCGGAAGTAGCGCCCGTTCGGTTCGGTGACGATTTCCGCGTGTTCCAGCGCCTCCGGCTTTTCGCCTTTCGCCACACGCTCGTCGAAGCGCTTCAATACCGCCTGCTCCCAGGCGTCGGGCGTGCCCAGCAGCGCGTTGCGCGTCTTCAGGCTCACGCGTGTGAGCCGAACGCCCTCGCGGCGCGAGATCTCCGCCGCCAGGCTAGGCGCGACCGTGTTGCAGACGTTGATCGCCGCCGCGGGCCCGCCTGCCTTGACCTCGGCGAGCAGACGGCTCGCCAGGGCGCTTTGAAGCTGGGCCGCCAGTTTGCGTGCGCCGTCTTCCAGCGCCGAGTCCGTTTGCGCTGCCGCCAGCGGCGCGATCGCAACCAAGCCTAGGGCGAAGACGCGAATCGAATAACGCATGCCGTTTCCTCCTCGATGTCGAGCTCGCGACGAGCGGCCGGCCAGCGCCAGTCAGGCCACGCTGCCGAAGCTGCGGTCCACCGCGCCCGCGGGCGGCGGCAAGCCGGCCAGCCGGCACCCCTGCGCGATCGGTCCGCCCGGCAGCAGCTCGTACAGGAACTTGAAGCCGCCCTTGTGGTGGAACTTTTCTTCCAGCGCGTCGTGCAGTTCGGTCAGCCGTATGGGCGTTCCTTCGTGCCGGGCGTAGAACGCTTGGATGCTGCGTACGAGCTCCCAGTGATCTTCCGTCAGCGCGAGACCTTCGTCGCGCGCCACCTGCTCGGCCACCGCCGGCGTCCACTCGGGCGGCGCGTGGCGGAAGCGCGGGTCCGGTTCGGCTTCCCGGCCGCGGATCGCATCGGTCGTCAGCACCATGGTCGAGCCTCCTTGCGTGTCGGGGCGCCCGCGGGCGAGCCGCAGCTTCCCCTTTAGGCTGCCGATACCATGCCAAAGGTGCGTGCGCGCTCAATCCCTCCGAAGGGCTACCGCCGGGCGCCGGCCCGCCGTCGCTACTGACGCGCGAAGGCGGCTAGCCCGCGAAGATCGAGGACCGTGATGCGCTCGCGCTCGAGCCTGACCCAGCCGCGCTCCTCGAAATTTCGCAGCAAACGGCTCACGATGACCCGCACGCTGCCCAGTTCGTCGGCCAACGCTTGGTGTGTGGCGTGGATCACAGGACCCCGCTGCACCAGCAACTGGGCGAGACGGGTGTCGAGGCGGCGGAACGCCACTTCTTCGACGACCTCCATGACCTCCGCCAGGCGGGCGCCGTACATGTCGAAGACGAAGCGGCGAAACGGCGGGAAGTGAACCATCAGGTCCTGGAACTGCGCCG
Source organism: Pseudomonadota bacterium (assembly GCA_021823635.1). Taxonomy (GTDB): domain Bacteria; phylum Pseudomonadota; class Gammaproteobacteria; order Burkholderiales; family Burkholderiaceae_F; genus JAKANT01. The sequence continues at coordinate 2,433 of JAKANT010000098.1, read as the reverse complement.
GTGGAATCGCGAGCAGCGTCGCTTCGCTCTCGGTCGCACCTCGAGCCGAATAGTCGGTTTGCCCGAGCAGACAACCGCCGGACAGGATGCAGCCTTCGCCGGGGCCGACGCGGTACAGGACGATTTCACGGCCGGTCGGCGATGTCTTCGACACGCGGATGCTGCCGTCCAGAACCAACGGAAAGGCGGTGCACGGCATGTCGGGTTCGAACACCGTGACGCCGGCCGGCAGGCGCCGCACCGGGCATGCGGCGAGCAGGCCGTCGAGCCGAGGCGCCGGCAACTGAGCGAAGAGCGGAAAACGCGCCAACAGCGCGCCCTTGGTCGCGTCGTGCTCGTCCATTTCGAATCCGTTGCCGGCGCGCTGCGATACCTAGGTTGCTGACGGCGCGCCGACGCTGCGCCAGGCTTTCGGCCGTCGTGTCATGGCCGTCACCGCATGCCAGCCGAACCGATGGGGCCGATTATGGACCTCGCACCGGCAGTGACCGTGAGCGTCCTTTCCCCCGTCGCCTTGACGCCCATCGCGTCACCGCCGATTCGCTCGGCACCGCGCGCGGCGCCGGCCGTGGCAGGCCGCCGTTCGAAGGCCGGGCGGTCGGCGTCTTGGCCCCCCGGTTCGAGCGCCATAGGGACGAAACGCACGTACCGATCGGGGCCCGGTTTCTGGGCGCCCCGATGTGCGCCATGCCGCGCGACGGAGCCGGTTTTCGAGGCGGCGGGGCGCGAACTGGAGCCTTGGTTCCGTCTGCTGGAGGTGAATACCGACGACGCGCCGCAGCTTGCGGCGCGTCACGCGATCTATGGTCTCCCGACTTTTGCGCTTTTTTCACGCGGTCGCGAAGTCGCGCCCGTCACCGGCGCGTTGCCGGCCCCCGATTGATTTCCTGGATACGCAGCCACGCCTGAGTAGTTCGAAATGCAGGGAGACGCAGCAATGAAAGCGATGAAAGAACGGGACCTCGGCCGCCGCCGGGCGTTACTGCGCGCGGCAGCGTCGGCCGCTGTGGGCGGCGTAGCGCCGATACCGGCCGGCGCGCAGTCGCCTGTCAGAACGGGTGCCCGCATCGTGATCGCCGGCGCGGGCGCTGCCGGGCTGGCCGCGGCGTCGCGGCTGGCCGCGCGTGTGCAGGGCGCGAAGATCATCCTGATCGATGCACGCCGAGAGCATTTCTATCAGCCCGGCTTCACCCTGGTGGCAGCCGGCATCAAGCCGCGCGGATACGTGGTGTCACGCACCGAGGATTACGTGCCGCGCGATGTCCAATGGATCCAGGACGCGGTGGCCGAGATCGATCCGGACGCCAACAAGGTCGTGACGAGCGCAGGGACCGCCGTCTCGTACGACTTCCTGATCCTGGCCACGGGCCTCGAACTCGGCTACGACCAGATCGAAGGCATGGAGGTCGAGCGCATCGGCAAGGACGGCCTCGGCAGCCTCTATCACAGCCCGCAAGCGGCGGAGGCGACCTGGCATGCGATGGCCGCTTTCTCGCAGCGCGGCGGCGTGGGTCTGTTTGGCCGACCGGCCACGGAGATGAAATGTGCCGGCGCCCCGCTCAAGTACACATTTATCACCGACGATCGATTGCGCCGGGCGGGCATGCGCAGCAAGGCGGAACTGCACTACATGGCGCACAACAAGGCGCTGTTTTCGGTGCCGATCGTGTCCGAGAAAGTGCGCATGTTGTACCGCGACCGCGGCGTCAAGGTCCATTACGAGCACGTGCTGCAGTCGATCGATCCGGGCCGGCGCATCGCCGTCTATCGCACGCCGGCGGGGTTGGTCGAGCAGCGTTACGACTTCATCAACGTGGTGCCGCCGATGCGCGCGCCACGACCCGTGCGCGAGAGCCCGCTGCGCTGGCAGCAGGGCCCCTGGGCGGCGCAGGGCTGGGCCGAGGTGGACAAGGCCACGCTGCGACACGTGCGCTACCCGAACGTGTTCGCGGTCGGCGACGTCGCCGGCGTACCGAAAGGCAAGACGGCCGCCAGCGTCAAGTGGCAGGTGCCGGTGGCGGTCGATCATCTGGTGGCCGACCTCGGCGGCAGGCCGGCCACCGAGACTTACAACGGCTACACCTCTTGTCCGCTGATCACTCGGCTCGGGCGCGCGATGCTGATCGAGTTCGATTACGAGGACAACCTGGTGCAGTCCTTCCCCGGCGTGATCGCGCCGCTGGAAGAGCTGTGGGTCAGCTGGGTGATGAAGACGATGGCGCTGAAGCCGACGTACCTGGCGATGCTGCAAGCCACCGTCGCCAAGATGGCAGCCCCTTACGGCACCCTCGATCCGTTCCAGTACCTCCTGGCCATCGCACCGGCGGATGAACCGATCGAAATGATCCGCCTGGCCAGCAACCCCGCGCGGGGGCCGATCCCCATGATCTCGGCGGTCACCTGCGAGACCCAAGACACAAGTGACAACTTACT
>JAKANT010000097.1 GCA_021823635.1 Pseudomonadota bacterium | reverse complement strand
CTGGAATGGTTCGGCACGGTGCAGGACGGCACGCCCGACGGGCCGAAGCTGCATTCGATCATCGTCGATCCGCGCGACCCGAAACACCTGTACTTCGGGATGTCGGGCGGCGGCGTGCACGAATCGACCGACGGCGGCGCGACGTTTCATCCGCTGCTCGATGGGCTGGAGGTGGTCGAAGGCTTCGATCCAAGCACGCCGACCTTCCACGACCCGCATTGCATCCGCATCTGTCCGAGCAATCCTGACCGGCTGTACCAGCAGAACCATTGCGGCATCTATCGGCTCGACCGGCCGGGCAACCGCTGGCTGCGCATCGGCCGCAGCATGCCCAAGAGGGTCGGCGACATCGGCTTTCCGATGGTCGTTCATCCGCGCGACGACGACACCGCGTGGGTGTTTCCGATGGACGGCCGGACCGTATGGCCGCGCACCAGCCCCGACGGCAAGCCGGCGGCCTACGTCACGCGCAACGGCGGCAAGACCTGGCGGCGGCTGGACGGGGGGCTGCCCGCCGCGCAGGCGTGGTGGACGGTGAAGCGGCAGGCGATGGGAGCCGATACGCTCGAGCCGGTGGGGCTCTACCTCGGCACCACGAGCGGGGAGCTTTGGGCGAGCCGCGACGAAGGGGCCCGATGGCATTGCATCGCGCGCCATCTGCCGGAGATCTACGCGGTCGAAGCGGCCACGCTCGCATGAGGGTGCTGATCGCCAGCCCGTTGCGCGACTACACCGGCGCGGCCTGGGTCGAGGCGCACGGCGCCACGCTCGGCGAAGTGCTGGCGGATCTCGATCGCCGCTATCCCGGCATCCGCTTCCGCATGGTCGATGAGCAGGACCGGCTGCGGCGGCACATGCGCTTCTTCGTGAAGGGCGAGCCGATCGTCGATCTGGCCGCGCCGCTGGCGCCGGAGGACGAACTGCTGATCGTGCAGGCGCTCTCGGGCGGTTGAGCCGGGTCATCCGATGCGCGCGGGCGCCGTGCGTGCGGTGCCGGCGCTTCGGCCGGGCCATGAAGCGCGCTGCGTGCGCGGCGATGGCGCTGCGGCTAAAGTGCGCGCGGATGTCGTTTCCGCGCGCTTGGCTCCCCAAAGACGCTATGCCATGACCGTCGAAACCCTGGCCCTGCTGGTGCTCGGCGTGCTCGCGATCGCGCTGCTCTATTCGTCGGTCGGGCACGCGGGCGCATCCGGCTACATCGCCGTCATGTCGCTCGCCAACATCGCGCCGGCCGAGATCAAGCCCACCGCGTTGGCGCTGAACATCCTGGTCGCGTCGATCGCGTCGTGGCAGTTCTGGCGGGCGGCGCATTTTTCATGGTCATTGTTCTGGCCTTTCGCACTCGCTTCGGTGCCGATGGCGTTCGCCGGCGGTTATCTGAACCTGCCCGCGCAGTGGTTCAAGCTTCTGGTCGGCTTCATCCTGCTGTGGTCGGCGCTGCAGTTGTTCCTGCGTCCGCCACAGGAGCGGGAGCCGAAGCCGCCTGCCACACCGGTCGCGCTCGGTACCGGCGCGGGCATCGGCCTGCTGTCGGGATTGACCGGCACCGGGGGCGGAATCTTTCTGACGCCGCTGCTGATCTTCCTGCGCTGGGCCCGTACCACGACGGCGTCCGGTGTATCGGCGCCGTTCATCCTGCTGAATTCGATCGCCGCGTTGAGCGGCAACATCGCTGCGACCAAGAATCTGCCGGCGTTCGCGCTGCCGCTGGCGGTGGCGGTGATCGTCGGCGGCTCGATCGGTTCCTATCTCGGCAGCCGCCGACTGGCGCCCGGCGTCGTCAAGCGGCTGCTCGCCGCCGTGCTTTCGATCGCCGGCGCCAAGCTGATCTTCTCGTAGCCGCACGGCAGCGCGAACGGCCGGGCCAAGCGTGCGCAAGCCGGTTCGGCCGCAGGCTCGTTGGTGCAGCGCTCGCGTCGGCGTTCGATCTTGCGCCCGATCGCGCCGCCAGCACGCCGGCCGCCCAACCGTTGCAGCGGGCATTCGGTTAGATTGACGGGGCGTCGGTCTGGCGGCGTTCAAGTCGGGAGTGACCCATGTACAAGCGCATCGTGCTGGCGTACGACGGCTCCGAGGCCGGGCAGAAGGCCTTGCTTGACGGGTTGGACATCGCGCAGTGGAGCCGCGCCGATCTGCACCTGATCGCGGTGATGCCGCCGGCCGCACCGCTGGTGGCGGTCGAAGGCGTGGTCTACGACAGCGAGATCGAAGCGGAAATGAAGCGCAAGTACCAGGAGATCCTGGACGACGGCCTGCGCCGGCTGGCCGCCGCCGGCTATCCGGCGCGCGGCGAAGTGCTGATCGGCGACCAGGTCGAAGCGATCACCGGTTACGCGCGCAAGGTCGACGCCGACCTGATCGTCGTCGGCCACAAGCATCTCGACAGTTGGGCGGCGCGCTGGTGGCGCGGCTCGCGCTCGCCGGCCCTGATCGAGCACGCGCATTGCAGCGTGCTGGTGGTGATCACGCATTGACCGCAGCGCGGGCGGCGATGGGCAAGGATCGCACATCGCACGTTCGCCGGCCGGTGTGCGCGGCATTCGTCGCCATTGCACCGACCGGCCCTGTGGCGCGATGACCGACGCCGACTTCGCCGAGCTGCGCCGCCTGATGCTGGTGGAAATCGCCGCCAACACCATCTACGCGAGCGCGCAGATCGGCAAGGCGGCGCTGGCAGCCCGTGTGCTCGACGTGATGGGCAAAGTGCCGCGGCACGAGTTCGTGCCGGTGGAACTGCAGCCGTATGCGTACGCCGACACGCCGCTGCCGATCGGATTCGGCAAGACGATCTCGCAGCCGTTCATCGTCGCGCTGATGACCGATCTGCTCGAACCCGCCGCCACCGATCGCGTGCTCGAGGTCGGCACCGGCATGGGCTATCAGGCGGCGATCCTGGCCGAGCTGGTCGCGCGCGTGTACACGATCGAGCTGATCGAGGATCTGGCGGCGGTGGCACGCCGGCGGCTGGCGCGGCGCGGCTATACGAACATCGAAACGCGCGTCGGCAACGGCGCACTGGGCTGGCCCGAGCATGCGCCGTACGACAAGATCATCGTCACCGCGGCGCCGGAGTTGATTCCGCCGGCCTTGCTGTATCAACTTAAGCCCGGCGGACGCATGGTGATCCCGGCGGGGCTGCCGGATGCACAGCAGTTGATCGTGGTGCAGAAAGACGCCGCCGGTGCAGTCGCCACACGCGAGGTGCTGCCGGTGCGATTTTCGGTGCTCGAGGACGCCGAGCCCGACGCGGCGCGTCCGAGTTGATCCAGTGCCCGATGGCGCCGCCGCACCGGAGGGCGCCGCGGTGAATGGACTTGCGCCCGGCCGCATGTATGCTGCGCGTTCGGGCAGGGGAGGCAGGCAAAAGATGCACGAAGAATCGAAAGGCCGACGTCGGGAAGCGAACGTGCGCGGTTCGGCGCGGCGTGAACTGGTGCAAGCCGTGGCGGCCGCGCCGCCGCGGCCCTTCGCGGCGCAAGTCGCGTCGCTGGTGGGCGATCGGCTGGCCTTTCTGCGCGGCTTTCTCGCCCACCCCGAGCAGGTCGGCTCGGTGGTGCCGAGTTCGGCGTTCCTCGAGCGGCGCCTCGTGCGCACGGCCGAGGTCGAGCGCGCGCATGCCGTGGTCGAGCTGGGACCGGGCACCGGCGGCACGACGCGGGCGCTGCTGGCGGCGATGCGTCCCGACGCGCGGCTGCTGGCGATCGAGCTGAGCCCCGAGTTTTACGCGCGGCTGCGCGCCGGCATCGACGACCCTCGCCTGATCGTGCAACTGGGTAGCGCCGAGCAGTTGCCCGAGTTGTTGGCGCGCTGGCGCTTGCCGGCGCCCGAGGCCGTGTTGTCGGGGATTCCGTTCTCGACCATGCCCACCGAGACGGCCGAACGCATCGCGGCAGCGATCGCTGCCTGTCTGGCGCCGGGAGGCCGCTTCGTGGCCTATCAGGTGCGCGCGCGCGTGGCCGATTACATGCGGCCGCGCCTGGGCGCGCCGCAGATCGCGTGGGAATGGATCAACGTTCCGCCGCTGCGGGTGTACCGCTGGGTCAAGCCGGCGACGCAATGAGCCGGCGCGCGCGTCAGCGCGCCTGCCGTCGCGAGAAAAGCTGGATCACCACCACACCGGCCAGGATCAGCGCGATGCCGGCCAGCTCGCCGGCGGCGAGCCGCTGGCCGAAGACGCGCCAGCCGATCAGCGTGATCGAAGCGATGCCGAGCCCCGACCAGATCGCATAGGCGATGCCGACCGCCAGCGTCTTCAACGCGCGCGTCAGCGCGACGAAGCACAGCAGATACGCCGGCACCATCACCGCCAGCGCCGCGGGGCGCGTCAGGCCCTCGCTGGCCGACAGCGCCGCGGTGCCGGTCACACCGGCGACGATCGCCGCCAGCAGCCAAAGGTAGGCGCGCCAGCGCAGCCGCAACGGCGGCGGCGCATGCAGCCGCTGCTCGATGCGCGCGCCGGCGGCCGCGGCCAGGTCGGCGAGCGGGTCGTGCGCGCCCGGCGCGACCTCGAAGAGCTCGTGCACGGGCGCATCGGGCGTGCGCGGCGATCGGCTCACGACACGCCCGCCGCGGCGCGCGACGACATCTGGATCACGACCACGCCGGCGACGATTAGCGCGATGCCGGCGAGCGCCGGCGCGTCGAGCCTCTGCTTGAAAACGATCCAGCCGATCAACGTGATCAGCGCGATGCCCACCCCGGACCAGATGGCATAGGCCACGCCGACCGGAATCGCGCGCAGCGCCAGCGCCAGGAAATAAAACGACACGGCGTAGCCGACCGCGACGATCAGCGAGGGCAGCGGCCGCGTGAAGCCGTCGCTCGCCTTCAGCGCCGAGGTGCCGATCACCTCGGCCAGGATTGCGATCGCGAGATACAAGTAGGACACGGTGCGGGCAGCGAAAGAAAGGCGCCGCCATTGTGCCGCAGGCTGGCGCGAATGCCGCGCCGGCACCGGCGCTACGATGCGGCCGGCGTCAACGACAACGATCACCGTGACCGCCACCGTCGCCGTCATCTTCGCGGTCGTGTACTTCGGCATGATCCTGGGCGGGCTGCCGTTCCTGCAGCTCGACCGTACCGGCGTGGCGCTGCTGGGCGCGATCGCGCTGGTGGCGATCGGCGAGATGACGCCCGAGCAGGCGGCGCTGGCGGTGCATTTGCCGACGCTGCTGCTGTTGTTCTCCTTCATGGTGATCTCGGCGCAGCTTCGGCTCGGCGGCTTCTACACCTGGGTCACGCAGCGCATCGCCGCGCTGGCTGTGACGCCGCCCGCGCTGCTAGCGGCGGTGATCGCGGTCGTGGCAACACTGGCCGCCGTGTTCAGCAACGACGTCGTGTGCCTGGCGGTGGCGCCGGTACTCGCCGACGGTTGCCTGCGGCGCGGGCTGGATCCGGTGCCGTTTCTGCTCGCGCTCGCCTGCGCCGCCAACATCGGCTCGGCCGCCACGCTGATCGGCAATCCGCAGAACATGCTGATCGGTCAGGTGCTGAAACTGCCGTTCGGCGGCTACTTCCTCGAGGCCATCGTGCCGGTATGCCTGGGGCTGATCGCGCTGTGGGCGATCCTCGCGTGGCAGTCGCGCGGTCGCTGGTACACCGCGCAGGCGATCGAACCGAGCGCGCTCGCCGCGCACGAAGCCAATTACCCGCGCTTGGACCGCTGGCAGACCGCCAAGGGCCTGGCCGTGGCGGCCGCGCTGATCGTCGCCTTCCTGGCCACCGACGTGCCGCACGATGTGGCGGCGTTGACCGGCGCCGGCGTGTTGCTGCTGTCGCGCCAACTGCACTCGACCGCGATGCTCGGTCAGGTGGACTGGGAGCTGCTGGTCCTTTTCATCGGCCTGTTCGTCGTCAACCGCGCGCTGCAGGACACGGGCCTGGCGGCGCAGGCGGTGCAATGGCTGGCGCAGCAGGGTGTGCCGCTTTCCGAGCCGGCGCCGCTGTTCGCCGCCACACTCGTGCTGTCGAACGTGGTGTCGAACGTGCCGGCGGTGATGCTGCTGCTGCCGGCCGCGACCGAGCCATTCTCCGGCCCGCTGCTCGCGCTCGTCTCGACCTTCGCCGGCAATCTGTTCATCGTCGGCTCGATCGCCAACCTGATCGTCGTCGATGCCGCCCGCCGGCAGGGCATCGCGATCGGCTGGCGCCGCCATCTGCGCACCGGCCTGCCGGTGACGGCCGCCAGCCTGGCGATCACCGCCGGCTGGTTCGCTTGGCGCGCGGCGTGAGCCGAGCGCGGCCGGCGTCGTTGGCGGCCGGCCTAAAAATTGACAACTAAACTATCAGGCCGTAATGTCGCTTTCCGTTGCGCCGCGTGCGGTCGGCCACGCCGGCCGCTTCGAGGAGACAGCGCATGAAGATCGTCTGCATCGGCGGCGGGCCGGCGGGTCTGTACTTCGGCCTGCTGATGAAGAAGCTCGATGCCGGGCACGACGTCACGGTGATCGAGCGCAACCGGCCGTACGACACCTTCGGCTGGGGTGTCGTGTTCTCCGATGCGACGATGGACAACATGCGGCAGTGGGATCGCCCGACGGCCGATGCGATCCAGCAGGCGTTCAATCACTGGGACGACATCGAACTGCGCTTCAAGGGGCGCGTGATCCGCTCCGGCGGCCACGGCTTCGTCGGCATCGGGCGCAAGAAGCTGCTGAACATCCTGCAGG
>JAKANT010000096.1 GCA_021823635.1 Pseudomonadota bacterium | reverse complement strand
AAAGCACCAGCCGTTGCAGTGGAACATCGGCAGCGTCCAGAGGTATTTCGGGTGATGGGGCATCGCCCACACCAGGATGTTCGAGACCGCGTTCAGATATGCGCCGCGGTGGTGATAGACCACGCCCTTCGGATTGCCGGTCGTGCCCGAGGTGTAGTTCAGCGCGATCGCGTCCCACTCGTCGGCGGGCGGCTGCCAGGCGAAGTTCGGGTCGCCTTGCGCGATGAAGGCTTCGTAGTCGATGCGGCCCAACCGCTCGCCGGCGCCCTCGTACATGGGGTCGAGCACGTCGATCACTTCGGGCGGATTCTTCAGCCGCGCCAGCGCCGCGCGCGCGGTGGCGGCGAACTCGCGGTCGACGAAGAACAGCCGCGCCTCGCCGTGCTCCAGCATGAAGGCGATCGAGGCCGAATCCAGGCGCGTGTTGATCGTGTTCAGCACGCAGCCCGCCATCGGCACGCCGAAATGCATCTCCACCATCTCGGGCGTATTGGCGAGCATGACCGCGACCGTGTCGCCGCGGCCCAGTCCGCGCGCCGCGAGCGCGCTCGCGAGGCGCCGGCAGCGCGCGTAGGTTTCGCCCCAGTTGCGGCGAATCGCCCCGCTGCCCGAGCCGTGCACGACCGCCGGCAGCTCCGGATAGACGGTGCCGGCGCGCTCGAGAAACGACAGCGGCGTGAGCGGCGCGTAATTGGCGGCGTTGCGATCCAGTCCGACATCGAAGATGTTGTTCGGCATGGCTTCCTCTGACCTCGGGCAGCGATTGCTCACAGTTGCGCCAGCGTGCGCACGTGCGCGGCCACGCTGCGCGCCAGCGCGCTCAGGTTGTAGCCGCCCTCCAGCGAGCTGACGATGCGGCCCTTGGCGTGGTCCTGCGCAAGCTTCATCAGACGATGCGTGATGAACGCGTAGTCGGCTTCGACCAACCCCATCTGACCGAGGTCGTCCTCGCGGTGCGCGTCGAAACCGGCCGAGATGAAGATCATCTCGGGCTCGAACGCCTGCAACCGCGGCAGCCACACGCGCTCGACCACGTCGCGCACGACGTCGCCGCGCGTTCCGGCAGGCAGCGGCACGTTGACCATGTTTTTTGCCGGATTCTCGGTCCCGCTGTACGGATAGAAGGGGTGCTGGAAGAAGCTCGCCATCAGCACCCGCTCGTCGCCCGAGAACATCTCGTCCGTGCCGTTGCCGTGATGAACGTCGAAATCGATGATCGCCACCCGCCGCAGGCCATGCCGTTCCAGCGCGTGCAGCGCGCCGATGGCCACGTTGTTGAGCAGGCAAAAGCCCATCGCGGCCCCGGGGCGCGCATGGTGCCCCGGCGGACGAATGGCGCAGAACGCGTTGTCCAGTTCGCCCGCGATCACGCGGTCGGTGGCATCCACCACCGCGCCGGCGGCGCGCAGCGCCGCCTCCCAGCTTTCCGGATTCATCGACGTGTCCGGATCGAGCGGCACGTAGCCGCGCTTTGGTATTCTGGCCTGCAACCGCTCGAGGTATTCGGGCCTGTGCGCGCGTGCGACGACGTCGAGCGCGGCCGGCGGCGCGTCCAGGTGTGCCAGATGCGAAGCCAGCCCCACCGAGATCAGGTGATCGTTGATCGCGGCCAGCCGCTCGGGGCTTTCCGGGTGCCAGGACCCCATCTCGTGCGCCGCACACGCGCGATGGGTGTAGTAGCCGGTACGCACTGTCTCCCCTGTCTCCTCTCCTCGCATTCTCCGCGCTTCTTTTTTGGCCAAGTCTAATGCTGGAAAAGCTCCGCCAATGTGCCGCGCAGATCGGGCGGGTGGTCGTCGGCAAGGAACTGCAGATCCGCCAGAGCCTGACCTGCCTGCTGGCGGGCGGGCATCTGCTGATCGAAGACGCCCCGGGGGTGGGCAAGACCACGCTCGCGCACGCGATCGCGATCTCGCTCGGTCTGCCCTTCCGGCGCATCCAGTTCACCAGCGACCTGCTGCCCTCCGACGTGATCGGCGTCTCGGTCTATGACCGCGCCAGCGGCCAGTTCGTCTTCCATCCGGGGCCGATCTTCACCGAAGTGCTGTTGGCCGACGAGATCAACCGCGCCAGCCCGAAGACGCAAAGCGCGCTGCTGGAAGCGATGGAAGAAAGCCAGGTCTCGGTCGACGGGCTGTCGCGCCCGCTGCCGCGGCCGTTTTTCGTGATCGCCACACAGAACCCGCTGCATCAGGTCGGCACATTTCCGCTGCCCGAGTCGCAGCTCGACCGCTTTCTGATGTGCATCAGCCTCGGCTATCCGGACCGCGCCTCGGAGCGCGCGCTGCTCGCCGGCGAGTCGCGCCGCGACATGCTCAGGCACCTGGCGCCGGGGGCACGTCCCGCCGATCTGCTCGCCGCGCAGGAGGCAGTCAAGCGCGTGCACGCTTCGGGCGCGCTGCTCGACTACGTGCAGGCGCTGCTTACACACACACGCAGTTCGGGCAAGTATGCGGAGGGGCTGAGCCCGCGCGCCGGGCTGGCGTTGCTGGCGGCGGCGCGCGCCTGGGCCTGGCTGGACGGCCGCGATCACCTGATCCCGGAGGACATCCAGAACGTGCTGCCCGCCGTGGCCGGTCACCGGTTGCACGCCGCCACGCGCGAAGGCGGGCGCGCGCTGCACGGCAAGGAACTGGTCGCGCAGTTGATCTCGGCGGTGAAAGTGCCCTAGTTCCGAGGCGCGACCTGGACGCACAGGCTTGCACGCCCCGATCTCCGCACCCCGCACGCCGATGAGCATCACCACCCACCCGCTGTCGATCCGCATCGGCGCCTGGATCGGCGGCGGCGATGCGGTCGAGCACGGTGAAGTGCTGCTCGACCGCAAGCGCGTCTACATCCTGCCGACGCGCGCCGGCGTGCTGTTCGGCGCGGCGATGCTGGTGCTGCTGATCGGGTCGATCAACTACGGGCTGCAGCTCGGTTTCCTCCTGACCTTTCTGGTCGCCAGCATGGCGCTGGTCGGCATGTATCACACCCACCGCAACCTGGCGCGGCTGACGGTGCGCGCGACGCGCGTCGAGCCGGTGTTCGCCGGTGACGTGCTGTCCTTCGAATTCGCGGTCGGCAACCCCACGCCGGAAGCGCGGTACGCCCTGAATTTTTCGTTCGTGCTGCCGACGCGGCGCAGGGCCGGCGGCCGGTTCCGCCGCGAATCGCCCGCGCCCGGCGCGTGGACCGACGTGGCGGCCGCGAGCACGCAGCCGGTGCGGCTGCCGCTGCCGACGCGACGGCGCGGCAAACGGACATGTCCGCGCCTGCGCATCCGCACCGTCTATCCGTTCGGCCTTTGGCAGGCATGGGCCTACGTGCGGCCTGCGCTGGAAGCGATCGTCTATCCGAAGCCCGAGGAGGACGCGCCGCCGCTGCCGGCCGTGTTCGGCGGCAGCGAGCGCGGCTTTGGACTTGCCGCGAGCGGCGAGGACTTCGCCGGCGTGCGGCCGTATCAGGACGGCGATCCGCAGAAGATGATCGCGTGGAAGCTGGCGGCGCGCTCGGACGAGCTGACCGTCAAGCTGTTCGACGCCGACGCCGGCGGCGAGCTGGTGCTCGATTTCTACGCCACGCCGGCGAAGATGGATGTGGAGCTGCGGCTGGCACGCCTGGCGCGCTGGGTCCTCGATGCCGAGGCGGCGCACCTGCGCTACGGGCTGCGGCTGCCGGGCGAGTCGATTCCACCGGGGCGAGGGGCCGATCACCGCGCCCGCTGCCTGACGGCGCTTGCCCTCTATCGCGGCTGACTCGATGGCGGCCAACGCCTCCCTGCGTATGCGACCGCGCCGGGTGTGGCGGGCTCTGCGCGAGGCCGCCGGCGGTTTCGTGCAACCGCAGGTGTCGAGCGCCGCGCGCGAGCGGCGCGACAACCTGGTGCTGCTGGCCGCCGTCGCCGTGGTGGCGGCACCGCACTTCGAGCATCTGCCGTGGTGGGCCGCGTCTCTTGTGCTTCTGCTGTGGGTATGGCGGCTGTGGCTGACGCTTTCGCGTGGCAGTCTGCCCGGACGCTTTGCGATGCTGCCGCTGCTGGCCGGCGCCGCCGGCGCGGTCTGGCTGCAGCACGGCACGCTGCTCGGGCGAGACGCGGGCGTGACGTTCCTGCTGCTGCTGATGGGGCTGAAGCTGTTGGAGATGCGCGCCCGGCGCGACGTCTTCGTCGTCATCTTCCTGTGCTTTTTCGTTCTGCTGACGCAGTTTCTGTTCAGTCAGAGCCTGCCGATCGCGGCCCTGACCGTGGTTGCGGCGCTGTTGCTGTTTTTCGTGCTGGTCAGCGTCAACCTCGTGGACGCCGACCAGTCCGCCGGCCGCAAGGCGCGTCTGGTCGGGGCCGTGTTCGTGAAGTCGCTGCCGCTGGCGGCGGCGATGTTCGTGCTCTTCCCGCGCGTGTCGGCGCCGCTGTGGGGGCTGCCCGGCGACGCGCACAGCCGCACGGGGCTTTCGGATTCGATGAGCCCGGGCTCGATCAATCGCCTGCTGCAGTCGAGCGAGATCGCCTTCCGCGTGCAGTTCGACGGCACGCCGCCGCCGAACGAACGGTTGTACTGGCGCGGCCCCGTCCTCGGTCACTACGGCGGCCGCACCTGGACCGCGCTGCGCAGCCGCAGCGCTCCGCCGCCGCCGCTCGCGCTCACCGCCGATGCGGCCTCGGCCGTCGACTACACGGTGACGCTCGAGCCGCATCTGCGCGACTGGTTGTTCGCGCTCGAGATGCCCGCGCTGCCCGCCGGCGCGCCGCTCGCACCCAGGCTCACCGACGACGCGCAACTGGTCGCCAGCCAGTTGATCACCGACCGCATCCGCTATCGGGTGCGCTCGTACACCCGCTTCGCGATGGGGCTGAACGAGACGCCGGCCTCGCTCGCCGACTGGCTGCAACTGCCGCCCGGCTACAACCCGCGCACGCTGCAACTGGCGGCACGACTGCGCGCCGCGGCCGCCGACCCGACCGCGCGTGTCGATGCCGTGCTCGACCACTTCCGCAGCGGCGGGTATCGCTACACGCTGGCGCCGCCACTGCTCGGCCGCGACGCGATCGACGAGTTCCTGTTCGACACGCGGCTCGGCTTCTGCGAGCACTACGCGGCCGCGTTCGTGGTGCTGATGCGCGCGATGGACGTGCCGGCGCGCGTCGTCACCGGCTACCAAGGCGGCGAGATCAATCCGATCGACGGCTTTCTGACCGTGCGGCAGTCCGACGCGCACGCCTGGGCCGAGGTGTGGCTGGCGGGCCGCGGCTGGGTTCGCGTCGATCCGACCGCCGTCGTGGCACCGGTGCGGCTGCAGGCCGGCGCCGCCGAGGCCGCGCGCGAGCAACGGGTGGCGCCGCTCGTTCTCGACGTCGGTCGCATCGACTGGCTGCGCCGGCTGCGCTTCAACTGGGAAGCGCTGGAGAATGCCTGGAACCAGTGGGTGCTGTCGTATTCGGCCGAGCGGCAGCGCGAACTGCTGCAGCGGCTCGGCCTAGATCCAGACTGGCGGACGCTGGGCTGGCTGTTCGCCGCGGCGCTACTCGCTTTGCTGGCGGTGCTGGCCGCATTTTCGTTGCGGCATCGGGTCGAGCGCGATCCCCTGGCGGAACTTTTCGACCGCTTCCGCGCCCGGCTGGCCGCTGCCGGCGTGAACGTGCAGCCCAGCGAAGGGCCGCGCGCGCTGGCGCAACGGCTGGAGCGCGAACTGGCCGCCGAGGCGCTTCCGCGGGCGCGCGAAATCCTGCACGCTATCGAGCGATGGCGCTATTCCCGTTCCAGCGTTTCGGTGCCGCCCGCCGCCGTGCGCCAACTTCGACGTGCGCTGCGTTCGTTCCGGCCGCGCGCCGCATGATGGCCACCCGGCGCGGATTCCTGTTCGCGCTGGCCGCGCTCGCCTCACCGGCGCGGGCGCGAGACGGCGGCTATCTTGCGCGCGCCGAGGTGCGCGCGTTCATCGACGCCGCGGTCGCGGCGCACGGCTTGGACCGCGCCTGGCTCGAGCGCCTGTTCGCGGCCGGCCGCTACAGCGAAGCGGCGCACCGGCTGACCACGCCCGCGCTGGCACCGCCGGCCAGCCGCAACTGGTACGAGTACCGCGCGCGTCACGTGGACGCGCAGCGCGTGCGCGAAGGCGCGGCCTTCTGGCTCGCACAGCGCCGCTGGCTGACGGCAGCCCGCGAGCGCTACGGCGTGCCGGAGGAGATCGCCGTGGCCGTGCTCGGTATCGAGTCGCGCTTCGGCCGCCTGCTCGGCTCACACCGCACACTGGACGTGCTGCTGACGCTGGCGTTCGACTATCCGCGTCGCGCGGAGCTGTACCGCGAGGAGCTGGCGCAGTTTCTGCTGCTGTGCCGCGAGCAGGGCCTCGATCCGCTGGCGCTGCGCGGCTCCTTCGCCGGCGCGCTCGGCCTGCCGCAGTTCTTGCCGAGTTCGATACGCAGTTTCGCGGTGGACTTCGACCGCGACGGCCGCATCGACCTCGTCGGCAGCGCCGCCGACGCGATCGGTTCGATCGGTCGCTATCTGGCCGCGCACGGCTGGCAGCGCGATCTGCCGATCGCGTTGCCGGCGCAGGCCGATGCCGAGGCGCTCGAGCTGCTCGGCCGCGGCATCCGCGCCGCCTACCGCTGGCGCGACGTGGCCGCGCTCGGCGTGACCATCGACGGCGAACTGCACCCGGAGGCGCGGGTGCTGCTGATCGACCTGCCGTTCGTCTCCAGCGCGGGCGTCGAGGGC
>JAKANT010000095.1 GCA_021823635.1 Pseudomonadota bacterium | reverse complement strand
CATGTGAAGAGCGATCTGCTGTCGATCTACCGCGACGCCCTTGCCAACGATTCCGTCTTCGCCTCCGCCCGCTTCGCGCGGCAGGCGGCCGACGAGCGCGTGCCGCAGGCGCGCGCCGCGCTGCTGCCCAACGTCACCGCCGGGCTCGGATTGACGCAGACCTACTACAACTCCGAGACGCCGGACATCTCGAACAACTTCCGCTCCTGGGGGCCGACGCTGACCCTGACAATGCCGCTGTACCGGCCGCAGAACCGGGACCTGCTGGATCAGGCGAAACTGGCGGTCACGAGCGCCGACGCGACCTTCGCGCAGGCGCGGCAGGACTTGATCCTGCGCGTCGCACAGGCGTACTTCGACGTGCTGGCGGCCGAAGACACGCTGGCGGCGATCGAAGCCAACAAACGCGGCGCCTCCGAGCAACTGGCACAGGCGCGGCGCGAGTTCGAGGTCGGCACCAAGACCATCGTCGATACCACCGAAGCGCAGGCGCGCTTCGACCAGATCGTGGCGCAGGAGCAGGTCGCGCGCGGCGACCTGATCGTCAAGCGCAATGCGCTGCGCGCGATCGTCGGCCGCGACGTCGGCAGCCTGCTGCCGCTGGTCGATCAGCCGAAGCTGGTCGCGCCGCAGCCGGCCGACGTCGATGCCTGGGCGCGCCGCGCCGAGGAAAACAACCCGACGGTCGCCGCCGCGGCGGCCGCTGCGCAGATCGCCGCGATCGAGACGCGGCGCAATCGCAACGGCCACCTGCCCACGCTCGACCTGGTGGCGAGCGCCCGCCAGGACCGATCCAACGGCAGCGCCACGTCGTCGATCGACAACACGACCCGCACCGGCACCGTGGGGCTGCAACTGACAATCCCGATCTACAGCGGCGGGTTGATCCAGTCGCGCGTGCGCGAAGCGCTCGCCAACGAGGAGAAGGCCAAGTTCGACCTCGAGACCGCGCGGCGCAACGCGGCGCAGGGCGCGCGCCAGGCGTACACCGGCGTGGACTATGGGCTGACGCAGGTGCGGGCGCTGGAATCGGCGGAGAAATCCGCGCAGGCGCAACTGGATTCCACGCGGCTCGGCTACCAGGTCGGTGTGCGCATCAACCTCGATGTGCTGAACGCACAGTCGCAGCTCACCGGCACGCGCCGCGATCTGAAGAAAGCGCGCTACGACTTCCTGGTCAACGGCCTGCGGCTGAAATCCGCCGCCGGCGAACTGAGCGAGAAAGACCTGGAGGCAATCAACGCGCTGCTGGCGCGCTGACCGCGCCCAGCACCTCCTCGATCAGCGCCACCGTGCGCGCGGTGGCGCCGCGATGGGCGGCGGCGAACGCGAGCGCGGCGCGGCGCATCGCCTCGTGGCGCGCGCCATCGCGGCATAGCACGTCCATCGCCGCCAGCGCCTGCGCCGCGTTTTCGACCTGGATCGCGGCGCCCGCGGCCAGCGCATCGGCCGCCGCCTGCGCGAAATTGAACGTGCTCGGCCCCAAGATCACCGGCGTGCCGACCGCGCACGCCTCGATCAGGTTCTGCGCCCCGAACGGCAGCAAGCTGCCCCCGATCAGCGCCACGTCCGCGGCCGCGTAGTACATCGCCATCTCGCCCATCGAGTCGCCCAGCAGCACGGCGTTTTCAGGCGCCTCCCGCGCCAGTGCCCCAGCCGAACGCCGCGCGCACAGAAAGCCGCGCGCTTCGATTAACCGCGCCACCTCGTCGAACCGCTGCGGATGCCGCGGCACGATCAAAAAAATGGGGTCAGACACCAATTTTCGTTGCATGTCCTTGAAGGCGTCGAGCACCAGCACCTCTTCCCCTTCGCGCGAGCTGGCGAACAGCCACACGGGGCGGCGGCCCAGCGCGGCGCGGGCGATGACGCCGCGCTCGACCTGTTCCGCGCTCGGCGTCAGGTCGAACTTCAGATTGCCGATCACGTCGATGCGGCCGTCGTACAGCTTGGCGATGCGCGCGCGGTCGGCATCGCTCTGCGCGGCCACGCGCACGAAGGCGCACGCCGCCTGCCGCACCAACGCTTCGTAGCGCAGCGCCTTGGCGAGCGATCGCTCCGACAGCCGCGCGTTGGCGAGCACCATCGGCACGCCAGCCGCGCGCGCGCCGGCGAGCAGTTGCGGCCACAGCTCGGTCTCCAGGATCACGCCGATCGCGGGCCGCGTTTCGGCCAAGAACCGCCGTACCGCAGGCCGCAGGTCGTACGGCAGATAGCGTTGCACGAGACGCCCGGCGAGCCGCCGCGCGACGCCCTCGCCGACCGCGCGTCCGGTCGGCGTCATGTGCGTGAGCACGAAGCTCGCGTGCGGATACGCGGCGGCCAGTGCTTCGATCAGCGGCTGCGCAGCGCGCGTCTCGCCCACCGAGACCGCATGCACCCAGATCACCGGCGCGCCCGGCGCGGGCCGCGCGCCGCGGCCGAGAAAGCGTTCGCCCCAGTGCGCGCGGTATTCGCGCTGGCGCAGGCTGCGCCAGAGCAGGTAGATGGCGACCAGTGGCAGCAGCAGCAGCCACCACGCAGCCGCATACCAGCGCGGCACCTCGACTTCGTTCATCGGTCGAGCAGGCGTTCGACCGCCGCGATCACCTCGTGCGCGGCAGGTCCGCCGCCCGCGCCGCCCAGGCTCACGCATGGCGCATCGCCGCTGACGCCCGCCAGCGCCGGGTCGTAATCGCAGAAGATCCCGATGGTCGGCGCGCCCAGAGCCGCTGCCAGGTGCGTGACGCCGGTGTCCAACCCGACGACAATGCGCGCGCGCGCCAGCAACGCCGCCAATTGCGATAGACCGGCACGCGGCGCGACGTACGCCGCCCGCATAGCGCGCGCACGATCGCGCGTCGCACCGCCTTCGGCGTCCGTGCCCCACGGCAGCACACTCGCCAAGCCGCGCGCGGCGAGCGCCGCTTCCACCGCGCGCCACGCATCGTCGGACCACAATTTGGTCGCGCGGCTGGCATTGGTCACCAGCACCGCAAACGGTCCCTGCGCGGCGAACGCCGCGAGCTCCGCGTCGGCAAGCGCGGGCGCCGTAAGCCCGAAGCGTGGCGCGCCTTCGACCTCGTAGCCGAGCGCTTCGGCTGCCAGCCGGCGGTTGCGTTCGATCGCGTGCAGGCGGCGCGGCACCGCCACGCGCCGGTCGTAGAAGCGCGCCGCCAGCGGCTCGCGGATCGAATCGCGGTCGTAGCCCGCCACCGGTCCGCGCGCCCAGCGCGCCACCCAGGCGCTTTTCACCAGGCCCTGGCAATCGACGATCTGGCGGTATTGCCTCTCGCGCAGCGCGCGCCGCGCCGTAGCCAGTTCGCTCCAGGTCGCGGCGGCCGCCAGGGCGCCGCGCCAGCGACGCAGCGCGATCGTCAGCACGCGGCTCACGGCCGGATGCAGCCGCGGCAGCGCGGCGAAGCTTTCCTCGACCACCCAGTCGATCGCGACCCCCGGCAGTGCGCGCGCGACGTCGCTCGCCACCGGCAGCGCGTGGACGACGTCGCCCATCGACGAGGTCTTGACGATCAGCACGCGCGGTGCGTCGGACATCGAGGATCGAGGATGGAGCAAGGGCGCGCCGCCCACGCCGAGCGGTCGATCAGAACGGCAGCTTCGCGTCGGGTTTCACCGCGAGCAACGCACGGCGAAAGTCGGCCTGGATGCGCGCCAGCGCCTGCGGTGTGTCGGCCTCGAAGCGCAGCACCACCACCGGCGTCGTGTTCGAGGGCCGGGCGAGTCCGAAGCCGTCCGCGTACTCGACGCGCACGCCGTCGATCGTGATCACGTCGCGCGCGCCGTCGAACGTCGCCTCGGACTTCAGCCGCTCGACCAGCGTGAAATTCTCGCCCTCCGCGGTCTTGACGTGCAGCTCCGGCGTAGAAACCGCGTCCGGCAGCGCGTCGAGCGCCGCCGACGGATCGCGCTCGCGCGACAGCAGCTCCAGCAGCCGCGCGCCGGCATACAGCGCGTCGTCGAAGCCGTACCAGCGGTCGTTGAAGAACATGTGCCCGCTCATCTCGCCGGCCAGGGGCGCGCCGGTTTCCTTGAGCTTGGCCTTGATCAGCGAATGGCCGGTGCGCCACATGGTCGGCCGTCCGCCTGCGGCGCGGATCTGCGCCGCCAGGTGGCGCGAGCACTTGACGTCGAAGATGATCTCGGCGCCCGGCCGCTCGGCCAGCACCCCACGCGCGAACAGCATCAACTGTCGATCGGGATAGATCACGTGGCCGCCCTTGGTCACCACGCCGAGGCGGTCGCCGTCACCGTCGAACGCGAGCCCAAGCTCGGCGTCCGTGGTAGCCAGCGCCCGCATCAGGTCTTGCAGGTTCTCCGGATGCGCCGGATCCGGATGATGGTTCGGAAAGCGGCCGTCCACCTCGCAAAAGAGTTCGATCACCTCGCAGCCGAGCGCGCGAAAAAGCCGCGGCGCAATGGCACCCGCGACGCCGTTGCCGCAGTCGATCGCGATCTTCATGGTCCGGGCCAGCTTCACGTCGCCGACGATGCGCGCGACGTAGGCATCGGCGACATCGACCGCGCGCAGCGCACCGGGTGCGGCCGCCGGCGCGAGTTCGCCCGCCTCGATGCGCGACCGCAGCCGCTGCAGGCCCTCGCCGTACACGGGGTCGCCCGCCAGCGTCAGCTTCATGCCGTTGTACTCGGGCGGATTGTGGCTGCCGGTGATGGCGATGCCCGAGCGGCTGCCGAGATGAAAGCCGGCGAAATACACCATCGGCGTGGCGGCCATGCCGATGTCGGCCACCGCGGTGCCGCTCGCGCGAATGCCTTCGATCAGCGCCGCCGCCAGGCGCGGTCCGGACAGCCTGCCGTCGCGCCCGACCGCCACTTCGGCCACGCCGCGCGCGCGCGCCTCGGCGCCGAACGCGGCACCGATCGCGCGCGCCGCCGCTTCCGTCAGCGTGCGGTCGACGATGCCGCGGATGTCGTAGGCCTTGAAGATCGAAGGATCGACGGTGGTTGCCACAGCTGCGCCCCGAACACGGTCGCGCGAGTCTAGCGCCCTAGAATGCGGCCACATCGAACCGGAGCGCGCGGGTGGAGCGCGAGGAGTGGGAGCGGTACCGCCGCCAGGCGGAACACACGTTGATCTCGCTGCCAGCCAATCCGCTTGACCGCGCCGAGCGCTTGGCGCGCGTGCGTCGTTACATCGACGCGCTGGGCCTGACGCCTTGGCGCGCGCTGGTTTTCGGATCGGTCGGCCGCGGCGACTTCACCGCCGACAGCGACACCGACCTGCTGATCGTCAGCGACGCCCTGCCGGCCGATCTGCGCGCGCGGCTGGACCTGCTGTTCGGCGTGCGCGACCTCGCTCCCGAAGTCGAGCCGATCGGCTGGCGCGAAGAGGACTGGGCGCGGCGCGAGCGCGAAGGCGATCCGTTCATCGAGGTGCTGAGGCGCGAAGGTCTCGAAATCGCGCCGTAAGGCGCAACCCGCTGAGGCTTTTTCCGCCCGCGCCGCGACGGGCGCTACGCGATAATCGGCGTCCCCTCCGAGGAGAGAGAGCATGCTCGCGGTCATCCTGTCCGGCGGCTCCGGCTCGCGCCTATGGCCGGTTTCGCGCGAAGCGGCACCCAAGCCCTTCATGCGAATCGGCGCCGGTCCGTCGCTGCTGGCGCGCACCGTGCTGCGCGCGCGCCGCGCCGCCGCCGACGGCTGCCTGATCGTCACCAACCGCGAATACCACTTCCGCACCGCCGAGGAACTGCAAGCGCTGGGCGAGCGCGCGCCGGAGCGGGTGCAGCTGCTGCTGGAACCGGTGGGCCGCAACACGGCGCCGGCGATCGCCGCCGCTGCGGCCTGGGCCGAGCAACACGCCGGCGCGGACGAGCCCTTGCTCGTGCTGCCGGCCGATCACCTGGTGCAGGACGAAGCGCGTTTCGCCGCGCTCGCCGCGCGCGCGGCCGAAGCCGCACGCACGGGGCGCATCGTGCTGTTCGGCATCCGGCCGACGATGCCCGAAACCGGCTTCGGCTACATCGAGTGCGAAGCGCCGCCGGAGGGCGACGGCGCGGTGCCGGTGAAGCGCTTCGTCGAGAAGCCGAACGCCGCCGCGGCCGCCGAATACCTGGCGAGCGGCCGCTACCTGTGGAACAGCGGCATGTTCTGCTTCACGGCGGCGACGATCCTGGCCGCGCTGGCCGAGCAGGCGCTGGACGCGCTGGCGGCGGCACGCGCGTCGCTGGCGGCGGCCCGTCCGGCCGCCGGCAACGTGGCTGCGCTCGCGCTCGACGAGGCGGCCTTCAAGCGCGCGCCCGACATCTCGATCGACTACGCGGTGATGGAGAAAGCCGCGGGCGTGCAGGTGCTCGCCGGCGACTTCGGCTGGAGCGACATTGGGTCGTGGAAGGCGGTGGCCGAGGAACACGACAAAGACGCCGCCGGCAATTCGGTCGCGGGCGACGTGCTGCTCGCTGACTGCACCAACACCCACGTGCAGAGCGAGGACCGCTTGGTGGCGGCCGTCGGCCTGCGCGACGTGGTGATCGTCGATACCCCGGATGCGCTGCTCGTGTGCGACCGCGGCGCCACGCAGAAGGTGAAGGACATCGTCGGCGAACTGAAGCGGCGCGGCCACGAGGCGCAAAGCCTGCACCGTCCGGTCGCGCGCCCGTGGGGCACCTACACGACGCTGCAGGAAGGCCCCCGCTTCAAGATCAAGCGCATCGAAGTCAAGCCCGGTGCGTCGCTGTCGCTGCAGATGCACCACCACCGCAGCGAACACT
>JAKANT010000094.1 GCA_021823635.1 Pseudomonadota bacterium | reverse complement strand
TGGGCATCGGTCGTGAAATCGCGCGGATTGACCGTCGCCAGCCGCCAAAGGCCCTGCTCGTACGCGCGCCGGCTCACGCCGTGGCGGGTCAACGCCTCGAACATCGCCGGAAACAGAGTGATCGCGTCGAACCTCATGCCCATTCTTCGGCAAACGCCGCCGCGCCCATCGCGCCCTTCTCGTCCGCCTTCCATACGCCGCGGCAACGATTTACCAGTCGGACTCCCAATCGACCCGGATCAGCTTCTTCGCTGTGTCGATCGCCTCGACGTAGCCCTCGACCAGCGGAACCAACAGTTTCGCCTCGCCGCCATCGACCTCGAGCAATTCCTGCGCGCCGTTGCTGCGCAGGCCCCTGACCGTCCCGAGTTCGATGCCCGCCCGGTTCACCACGCGCGCACCGATCAGATCGATCCAGTAGAACTCGCCCGCCGGCAGCGGCGGAAACTCGCTGCGAGCCACCGCGACCGTAGCACCTTTCAGGGCGCGAGCCGCCTCGGGCGTTTCGCAACCCTGCCACTTCGCCAACAGCAGCGCGCCGTGCCGGCGCAGCGCCGCCACGAGCACCGGTTCGCAGCGTCCGTCGTGTTTCAACCACCAGCGCCGGCTGGCCTGCAGCACGGCGCTCTCGCCGGCGAACGGCGCCACCCGCACCCAACCCTTCACTCCGTAGGCGCCGCGCACGGCGCCCAGTTCGACCAAGTCGTCCGGCGGCGCGCTCACTGCGCCTGCGAACCGTACTCCTTCACCAGCCGTGCCACCGTGGGGCTCAACTGGGCACCCACGCCCTGCCAGTAGCTCAGCCGGTCGGCGGCGACGCGAAACTTCGCTTCGCCCTCGGCGGCTTTCGGGTTGTAGAAGCCGACGCGTTCGATGAAGCGACCGTCGCGCGGATTGCGCGAATCGGTCGCGACGATGTTGAAAAACGGCCGCTTTTTGGCGCCACCGCGCGCCAGTCGAATGACAACCATAAGCAATCCTTGCTCGGGCAGAAAACACCCGCGGAAAGCTACAAATTGTAGCCGCGCCACCGAGCGCCGAGCAAACGGGCCGGGGCCGTCCTTATCATGCGTCCGCTCCTTTAAGCGAACCGATGCGCTTCCGTCACAAAGCCTTCGCTGCCTTGCTCGCCTTCGTCGCCGGGGCACTCGGCGCGCACCGCTTTTATCTCGGTCAACGCCTGGGGTGGTTGCCGCTCGCGGTGACGCTGGCCATGCTGCCGCTGCTGGTCGGCGTGCGCAACTGGTATCAAAGCCCGGCGTTTTTCGTGCTGATGGTGCCGGTGCTCACCGGCTTTATCGAAGCCTTGGTGCTGGCGCTGATGCCGGACGAACGCTTTGACGCCCGCTTCAATCCGGGCGGCGGGCGGCGCAACGACAGCGGCTGGGACGCGGTGCTGGTGGCGATCGTCACGCTGATGGTCGGAACGATCGTGCTGATGACGACGATTGCGCTCGCGGTGCAGACGCTGTTCGGTTACACGGTCTGACCGGCGCCGCAGCCCGCTCGTTGCGGCCGCCTGCGGCACGGCGCTCAGAACAGATCGAGCTGCGCGCCCGCGCCCGGCAGCGCAAACAGATCCGAGCGCAAGGTCACGCCGCCACGCGCAAGCCCCGCGCGCGCCGCACTTTTTTCGAACCGTTGCCGAATCAACTCGGCCCAAACGCCTTCGCCCTTCATGCGAATGCCGAAGCGCGCGTCGTAATCCTTGCCGCCGCGCATCTCGCGCACACGGTTCATCACGCGCGCGTGCCGTTGCGGGAAGTGCGCGCGCAGCCAGTCCTGGAAGATCGGATCGACCTCCCAAGGCAGGCGGACAACCGCGTAATGCGCACCGCTCGCCCCGGCGGCTGCGGCGGCCTCGAGCAGCGATTCGATCTCCGGTTCGTTGATGAACGGGATCACCGGTGCCACGTTCACGTGCACCGGCACGCCGGCGCGTGCCAGGGTTTCGATCGCGCGCAGGCGCCGCTGCGGGCTGGCGGCGCGCGGCTCCAGCCTGCGCGCAAGGCCCGCATCCAGCGTGGTCAGGCTGACGAACACCGCCGCCAGGCGCGACTGCGCGGCCGGCACCAACAGGTCCAGGTCGCGCTCCACGAGCGCCGATTTGGTCACGATCACGAACGGATGGCGCGCTCGCGTCAAAACCTCGAGGACTCGGCGCGTGATCTTCAGCTCGCGCTCGATCGGCTGATAGGCATCGGTCGCCGAGCCGATATTGACCGGCGCCGGCCGGTAGCCCGGCGCGGCGAGTTCCCGTTGCAGCACCTCGGCGGCGTTGCGCTTGGCGACGAGCCGGGTCTCGAAGTCCAGCCCCGGCGATAAGTTCAGATAGCTGTGCGTCGGCCGCGCGTAGCAGTACGGGCAGCCGTGTTCGCAGCCTCGGTACGGGTTGATGGAGCGGTCGAAGCCGAGATCGGGCGATTCGTTGTACGCGAGCAGGCTTCTCGCGTCTTCGAACGACACCTCGGTCGCGAGAGGCGGCGGCTCCCGATCGAGGTCCGCCTCGGCCCGCGCGGCGTCGAGCGCGTCACGGTCGGACTCGCGCGCCCACTTTTCGAAGCGGTGCGCAAGCCGGCTGGTCGCGCCGCGGCCCTTGCGTACGAGCTGAACCGGCGCCGGGGCGCCGACATTGCCGCCGCGCCCGCCCGGCACCGCTCATCCCTACGCGAAGTCGCGCGCCAGCGCCGCCTGCACCTGCGGCGCGATTTCGTCGATGCGTGCGCGGTAATTCGGGTGATCGATGCCGATCGCCACCGGCTCGCCGCGCTTGAACGCGTCGATCATCTCAGGCGTGAACTCGAAGCGCAGGAAGTGAACCGACGAAGTCTTCTGCTCGTTTTCGCGCTCGAGATCTTCGTCGGCGATTGCATACACGCGCTCGTGACCCGCCACCTGCATGTAGGTGCGGTCTTCGATGCCCTTGAGCCGCGCCAACTCGCGCGCGCGCACGACCGGATCTTCGTACTCGATCATCATCGTCGCCTTCAGGTTGCTGCCGTCCGGGATCAGCGGGTTGTACGCGTCCAGCTCGTCCTGGATGCCTTCTTCCTCGAACGTACGTTCGATGCGCAGCATCTCCTGGATCTGGTAGCGAATGGTCAGTTCGTCCTCGAACACGAGCGTCACGTGCTCGCCGACGTGCACGGTGCGGTTCTTCTTGTGCGCGATCACCTTGGCGCGAAACGCCTTGCGTTGCTTCGCGTACTCCTCCAGCGTCAGCAGGCTGGTGCGGGAAATCGGAGCCATCGTCGTTTCCTCCTACAGACCGTAAGCGATGCGGACCAGCGTGATCGGATGGGCGAGCCGCGGCGGCTTGCCGTCGGGCGCGTCGCGCGCGACCGTTTCGATGCCCTGCGCGATGTGATGACCGGCGAGCTGACAATCGGAACTGATGAAGTCGGGCTTGACCTCCGCCATCGCTTTGAACACCGGCCTGCCGATCTTCATCGCCATCGCGTGAAACTCTTTCTTCACCCCCCACGTGCCGGAATGGCCCGAACAACGCTCGACGGTATTGACCTTCGTTGCCGGCAGCAGTTTCAGCAACTCCTCCGTCTTGCGGCCGATGTTCTGCACGCGGCCGTGGCAGGGAATGTGATAGGACACCGTGCCGAGCGGCGCCTTGAAGTCGGTTTTCAACAATCCGTCCTTGTGACGCGCGACCAGATACTCGAACGGATCCCACATCGCCTCTTTGACCGCCGCCACGTCGGCATCGTCCGGGAACAGCAGCGGCAACTCCTGCTTGTACATCAACGTGCAGGAAGGAATCGGCGTCAGGATCGCGTAGCCTTGGCGCGCCAGCGCCGCGAGCTGCGGGATGTTGACGTTCTTCAGCCGCTCGACCGCGTCCAGATCGCCGAGTTCGAGCTTCGGCATCCCGCAGCAAGCCTCCTTTTCGGCCAGCACGTACGGGATCTCGTTGTGCGCAAGGATCTTCAGCAGGTCATGACCGATGCCCGGCTCGTTGTAGTTGACGAAACAGGTCGAATAGACGGCGACCTTGCCCGGCGTGCGCTGTCCGTCGCGCACCGGCGGCGCGCTGTTCGCGCGCGCGACCGAGCGGAACTTCCGCGTCGCATATTCGGGGATCCAGGCATTGCGATCGACGCCGAGCTGCGACTCCATAAGCGCGCGCACGGGCTTCGTCCGATTGGCCGCGTTGACGGTCTGCGTGACCACGGGAATGCCGGCCAGTTTGCCGAGCGCGTCGGTCGACGACAGCAACTTGTCGCGAAATCGCGCGCCGTGCTTGCGAAAGCGAACCGCCTTGGCGCGCAGCATCAAATGCGGGAAATCCAAGTTCCACGGGTGCGGCGGCACGTACGGGCACTTGGTCATGAAACACATGTCGCACAGATAACACTGGTCGACGACGTCGGCGTACTTCTCCTTGGGCACGCCGTCCAGTTCCATCGTCGGGCTGTTGTCGACCAGGTCGAACAAGGTCGGAAACGCGCCGCACAGGCTGACGCAGCGGCGGCAGCCGTGGCAAATGTCGAATACGCGCTCCAGTTCTTTTTCGAGCGCCGCTTCGTCCCAGAAAGCGGGATTCTTCCAGTCGATCGGGTGCCGGGTCGGCGCCTCGAGGCTGCCTTCGCGAACGGTCATCTTGGTTTTCTTTCGGTAAACGGGCGCCGGACGGCGCGCCGCAGGCGCCGAAAGCCGGCGCCGTGCGCCGGCCGTTCGAACGCAAGAGCTATCTCCGGCGCGGGACGGCCGGAGCGGTGACGTTATCAGTCGGCGAGCGCGTCCAGCGTCTTCTGGAACTTGTTCGCGTGCGAACGCTCGGCCTTGGCCAGCGTCTCGAACCAGTCGGCGATCTCGTCGAACCCTTCCTGGCGCGCCGTCTTGGCCATGCCCGGATACATGTCGGTGTATTCGTGCGTCTCGCCCGCGATCGCCGCTTTCAGGTTGTCGCGCGTCTTGCCGATCGGCAGTCCGGTGGCGGGGTCGCCAACCTGCTCGAGGTACTCGAGGTGGCCGTGCGCGTGCCCCGTTTCCCCTTCGGCGGTCGAGCGAAACACCGCCGCCACGTCGTTGTAGCCCTCGACGTCGGCCTTGGCGGCGAAGTACAGGTACCGGCGGTTCGCCTGCGATTCGCCGGCGAATGCGTACTTCAGGTTCTCTTCGGTTTTCGAGCCCTTCAGTTGCGGCATAACGTCTCCCAGTCAGAAAAAGCGACAAGAGCCAGCGCCGGTCGCCGGCGCCAAGCCAAGCGAAATTTAGCGTCGCTGCACCGCCGCAACCAATGACTTATCGCAATCCCGCTCATAGAAAGTAGCTATGAACGGGTTCGCGGGATGCCCTCAGAAGGCGTCCGCCGGCAGCGCCAACACGCCCGCTGCACCATGCACGATGCTCGTGCGCAGACCCGGCGCGGCCGACAGCATGTGATCGGCGAAGAAGCGCGCGGTCGTCACCTTGGCGCGCAGGAAGTCTCTGTCGCCAGCGCCGGCGGCCAGTTTGCGCTCGGCGATGGCCGCAGCACGCGCCATCTGCCAGCCGCATAGCGTGATGCCGGCCAGCTTCAAATACGGCACCGACCCCGCGAAAACGGCGCGCACGTCGGACTTGGCGTTGGCGAGCACGAATTCAACGGTCTCGGCGTAGGCATCGATCGCCTGCTCGAAGCTGGTCTTGATCGCTTCCAAGTCGTCGCTGCCGCGCAATTCGCCCGCGGTCGCCCGCATCTGCGCGACGAATGCGCGCGCCACGGCGCCGCCGTCCCGTACCGTCTTGCGGCCGACCAGGTCGTTGGCCTGGATCGCCGTCGTACCTTCGTAGATCGTCAGGATGCGGGCGTCGCGGTAATGCTGCGCGGCGCCGGTTTCCTCGATGTAACCCATGCCGCCGTGCACCTGCACGCCGGCCGAGGCGACCTCGATCGACATCTCGGTCGACCAGCCTTTGACGATCGGCACCAGATACTCGTAGGCGGCGCGCGCCTGTTTGCGCGTCTGCTCGTCCGGGTGATGGTGCGCAATGTCGCCCCAGCCGGCTGCCACGTACGCGAGCGCGCGCGCCGCCTCGGTATTGGCGCGCATGAACATCAGCAGCCGCCGCACGTCGGGGTGGTGCACGATCGGCACCGGACCGCTCGAACCTTCGACCGCGCGGCTCTGCACGCGCTGCCGCGCGAACGCCGCGGCCTGCTGGTAGGCGCGCTCGGCGATCGCGATGCCCTGCACGCCGACCGCGAAGCGCGCCGCGTTCATCATGATGAACATGTACTCGAGCCCGCGGTTCTCCTCGCCGACCAGATAGCCGATCGCTCCCGCGCCGACCTCGCCGCGGCCATCGCCGTAGATCAGCACCGCGGTGGGGCTCGCCTTGATGCCGAGCTTGTGTTCGATCGAAGCGCAGTACACGTCGTTGCGTGCGCCGAGCGAGCCGTCCGCGTTGACCAGGAACTTCGGCACCACGAACAGCGAAATGCCCTTCACCCCCTCCGGCGCGTCCGGCGTGCGGGCGAGCACCAGGTGCACGATGTTCTCCGCCATGTCGTGCTCGCCGTAGGTAATGAAAATCTTCTGCCCGCTGATGCGATAGTCGCCGTCGGGCTGGCGCAGCGCGCGGGTTCGCACCAGCGCCAGATCGGAGCCCGCCTGTGGCTCGGTCAGGTTCATCGTGCCGGTCCATCGGCCCTCGATCATCTTCGGCACGTACAGGTCTTTCTGCGCTTCGCTGCCCGCGGTCAACAAGGCTTCGATCGCGCCGTCGGTCAGCAGCGGGCACAGGGCGAACGACAGATTGG
>JAKANT010000093.1 GCA_021823635.1 Pseudomonadota bacterium | reverse complement strand
ATTGAAGCGGCACAGGTGGCCCGTGGCCTGGGCCTGGCGATCACCGGCGGGAGTATCAACACCGGGTTTCCCATCCTCTCGACCGAAAACCTGGTCGCGATGACTCCGGCGCTGCGGCTGTACGCGCGCTACGGCTTCGTGCGCATCGGCGTGCGGCGCGGTTATTACCCGGCGCATGGCGGCCGCGAGGACGCCATCGTCATGCGCATCAGCCTATGAGCCTCGATCCGGAGCGCGCGCGCGCCTGGTTCGCGCTCGGCGTCGGGCCGCTTTGGGTGTTGCGCGACGAGGCGCAGACGTATGCCGCGGCCGACCCGCGGGCGGTGCCGGCCGCCGGCAGCGCCCGCGCGGAGGCGATCGCCGCGCTCGGCTGGGACGAGTTGCAACGGGCGGTCGCCGAGTGCACCGCCTGCGCGCTGGCGCGCACCCGTACGCAGACCGTGTTCGGCGTCGGCGATCGGCGCGCGCGCTGGATGTTCGTCGGCGAGGCGCCGGGGGCGGAGGAAGACGCAAAAGGCGAGCCGTTCGTCGGCCAAGCGGGGCGGCTGCTCGACAACATGCTGGCGTCGATCGGACTGTCGCGCAGCGGGCAGGGCGACCGCAGCGTCTACATCGCCAACGTGCTGAAATGCCGGCCGCCGGGCAACCGCAATCCGGAGCCCGGCGAAGTGGCGCTGTGCGAGCCGTTCCTGCGGCGCCAGGTGGAATTGGTGAACCCGCGCGTGATCGTCGTGATGGGGCGCTTCGCCGTGCAGTGCCTGCTGAACACGGATGCGTCGATCGCCAGCCTGCGCGGGCGCGTGCACGAAATCGAAGTCGCCGGCCGGCGCGTGCCGGCGGTCGTCACCTACCATCCGGCCTATCTGCTGCGCAATCTGGCCGACAAGGCCAAGTCATGGGCCGACCTGTGCCTGGCGCGCGAGGTCTACGAGCGGGCCGCGGCGGCGGCATGAGTCATTCGCTGCGCAACGGGCGCGACTGTCCGATCAGCACGGTGGAGTCGAATTGGCGCTGGTTGTAGCGGTGGCGCAGGATCACCGCGTACATCGTGGCCGCCACGAACACGCCGAAGATCACGATGATGGTTTCGATACGAAGGTCGAGCCAGATCAGCCAGGC
The DNA here is from genome assembly GCA_021823635.1 of Pseudomonadota bacterium. Lineage (GTDB taxonomy): Bacteria > Pseudomonadota > Gammaproteobacteria > Burkholderiales > Burkholderiaceae_F > JAKANT01. Next base: position 5,661 of record JAKANT010000093.1, on the reverse strand, counting down.
GTACGCGGCCAGCATCACCAGGATGCTGAGGTTCTCGTTGAAGTTTTGCACCGCGATCGAGTGTCCGGCCGACAGCAGCACGTAGCCGCGATGCTGGAGCAACGCGTTCATCGGCACGACGAAGAATCCAGCGAGAGCGCCGACCATCACCATCATCGCGCCGGCCAGCATCTGCGCGTAGCTGACGTGCACGTTGCCGAGCGTCATACCGCCCGCCGGTAGCACGCCGAAATCGACGAACGCGAGCGCCGTCACCAGCACGCCCATCAGCACCCCGACCGGCAGCACCGACAGCGAGCGCTTGAGGCTGACCTTGGCGGCCGCGATCACCGAGCCGATCGCGATGCCGATCGCCACGACGGCCTGCATGATCGCGCCCTGCGACAGCGACATGCCGAGCACCTGCTCGCACCAGCGCAGGATGATGAACTGCAGCGTGGCTCCGGCGCCCCAAAACAGTGTGGTCACCGCCAGCGAAATCTGGCCGAGCTTGTCGCGCCATAACGTCGCCACGCAGTGCGCGAAGTCCGCGATCAGCTTGGACGGCAGCCGCTCCTGGCGCGGGTAGCGCGCGCCGGTGTCCGGTATGCCGAGGTTGAACAGCGCGGCCAACGCGTAGATGCCGATGATGACGACGATCGCGGCTTCGGCGGCGCTTTCGACGTCGAAATCGAAGACCGGAAAGTCGAACCGCAGCAGCGCTGCCGCCACCTGCGGCGACACCAACACGCCGCCCACCACGAAGCCGAGGATGATCGAGGCGACGGTCAGCCCTTCGATCCAGCCGTTGGCGACCACCAGTTTCTCCGGCGGCAGCAGCTCGGTGAGGATGCCGTACTTGGCGGGCGAGTAGGCGGCGGCGCCGAAACCGACCACCGCGTAGGCGGCGAGCGGATGCACGCCGAAGAACATCAACCCGCAGCCGGCGATCTTGATCGTGTTGGTGACGAACATCACCCGGCCCTTGGGCATCGAGTCGGCGAACGCGCCGACGAAGGCGGCCAGCGCGACGTAGGAGACGAAGAAAAAGAGCTTGAGCATCGGCGTCATCCACTCCGGCGCGTGGATGTCGCGCAGCAGGGCGATGGCGGCGATCAGCAGCGCGTTGTCGGCCAGCGAGGAGAAGAACTGCGCGGCCATGATCGTATAGAAGCCGCGGTTCATCGCTGGCGGGTCTGGGCAGGCAAAAGGCTTGCAGGGGGTGTGAAAGGCGGCCGGCGTTATAGCACGCGTGCAATCGGCGGCCGCCCAGCCAGGCGGCTGCGCCTCGCTATTCTTGGCAGGCTTGCGCTCGTTGCCCGATGCCGCGTCCCATTTTCGCCACGATCGATGTGCCCGCGATGCAGCACAACCTCGCGCTCGCGCGCCGGTGCGCCGGGCCGCGCTTCTTGTGGGCGGTGGCCAAGGCCAACGCGTACGGCCACGGCATCGAGACGGCGGTCGCGGCCTTCGCACAGGCCGATGGGCTGGCGGTGCTCGATTTCGAAGAGGCCCAGCGCGCGCGCGATGCCGGCTGGCGCAAGCCGATCCTGCTGCTGGAGGGCTTCTTCGAGGCGGCCGATTTGCCATGGGTCGAAGCGCTCGACGCCACCGTGGTCGTGCACGACGTCGAGCAGATCCGCCAGCTCGAGCTGCACGCCGCAAAGCGGCCGATCGGCGTTTACCTGAAGTTGAATACCGGCATGAACCGGCTCGGCTTTGCCACAGCCGCCGCCGCCGCGCAGGCGCGCGAGCGCCTGGCGCGGCTTGCGCACGTTCGCATCGAGGCGCTGATGACACACCTGGCGAACGCAGACCGGACGGATGCCGCCCGCGGTCCGACCGCGGTGAATGAGCAGGTGCGCCGATTCGGCGAACTTGCCGCGGACTGGACCGGGACGACCAGCCTCGCCAACTCGGCGGCGCTTTTCTTTCATTCCGCGGCGGCTGGCGATGCGGTGCGGCCGGGCATCGTGCTGTACGGGGCCGCGCCCGCTCCGACCCGGGTCGCGGCGCACCTCGGTTTGCGGCCCGCGATGCGCCTTCACGCGCGTCTGATCGCGACGCAGCGCGTGGCCGCAGGCGCCACAGTCGGCTATGGCGCGTCGTTCGTCGCGCCCAGACCGATGCGCATCGGCGTGGTCGCCTGCGGTTATGCCGACGGCTATCCGCGGCACGCGCCGAGCGGCACCCCGGTGGCGGTGGCGGGGGTGCGCGTGCCGACCGTTGGTCGCGTCTCGATGGACATGCTGTGCGTGGATCTCGAGCGCGTGCCAGCGGCTGACGTCGGCGCCGAGGTCGAGCTATGGGGCGAGCAGGTGCCGATCGACGAGGTGGCGTCCGCCGCCGGCACGGTCGGCTACGAATTGATGTGCGCGCTGGCGCCGCGCGTGCCGCGTCGGGTGTTGCGCTGATGGCCAAGCCGAAGTCGCAATTCGTGTGCAGCGAATGCGGCGGCACGGCGCCGAAGTGGCAGGGGCAGTGTCCGCACTGCGAAGCGTGGAATACGCTGGTCGAGGCGCGCGTCGAAGCGTCGTCGCCCAATCGCTTCGCCATGCTGGCGGCGGCGGCGCCGGTTCAGTCGCTCGCCGACGTGCGCGCGCAGGACGCCACGCGCTTTTCCACCGGCATCGATGAATTCGACCGCGTGCTGGGCGGCGGGCTGGTGGCCGGTGCGGTGGTCCTGCTGGGCGGCGATCCGGGCATCGGCAAATCGACGCTGCTGTTGCAGGCGCTGGCGGCGATGGCCGACCGCGCCAAGCCGCAACGTGTCCTTTACGTCAGCGGCGAAGAATCGGCCGCGCAGGTGGCGTTGCGCGCGCGCCGGCTCGGCATCGAAGGACGCGGCGTGCGCCTGATGGCCGAAATCGCGCTCGAGCGCATCCTGTCCACATTGGCCGCCGAGACGCCCGAGGTGGCGGTGATCGACTCGATCCAGACGCTTTATTCGGGCGAACTGCAATCGGCGCCGGGTTCGGTGGCGCAGGTGCGCGAATGCGCCGCGCAGTTGACGCGCACCGCCAAGCAGACGGGCGTGTGCCTGGTGCTGGTCGGCCACGTGACGAAAGAGGGGGCGCTCGCGGGGCCGCGCGTGCTCGAGCACATGGTCGACACGGTGCTGTACTTCGAAGGCGACACGCATTCGTCGTTCCGGCTCGTGCGCGCGATCAAGAACCGCTTCGGCGCCGTCAACGAGATCGGCGTGTTCGCGATGACCGACCGCGGCCTGCGCGGGGTATCGAATCCGTCGGCGCTGTTTCTGTCGCATCACGAGCAGCAGGTCGCCGGGTCGTGTGTGCTGGTGACGCAGGAAGGGTCGCGGCCGCTGCTGGTCGAGATCCAGGCGCTGGTGGACACCGCGCACGTGCCGAACCCGCGCCGGCTGTCGGTGGGGCTGGAGCCGCAACGGCTGGCGCTGCTGCTCGCGGTATTGCACCGGCATGCCGGCGTGGCGACGTTCGACCAGGACGTATTCGTCAACGCGGTCGGCGGCGTGCGCATCCAGGAGCCGGCGGCCGATCTCGCGGTGCTGGCGGCGATCGTCTCGTCGGTGCGTAATCAGCCGCTGCCGCGCGGACTGGTGGCCTTCGGCGAGATCGGCCTGGCGGGCGAGGTGCGTCCGGCGCCGCGCGGGCAGGAACGGTTGCGCGAGGCGGCCAAGCTGGGCTTTTCGCTGGCGGTGGTGCCGAAGGCCAACGCGCCGAAGGGGCGCATCGAGGGGCTGGAGGTGATCGCGGTCGAGCGGCTGGAGCAGGCTTTGGAAGCGCTCAAGCGTCGCTGAGGAGGGCGCGCGCGGCCGCCAGGCCCGCCCGCACCGAACCTTCGATCGTCGATGGATACGGGCCATCGGCAGCATCGCCCGCCAGGTACAGCCCGGGGGTGGAAAGACGCGCGGGCGGTCGCACGAGTCCTGGCCGCGGCACGATCGTGGCGCGTTTCTCGATCAGGGTGGACGTGGCCAGCGGCGCCGGCAGGCCGAAGGTCGCGCCGAGCTGGCGCGCCACCGCATCGGCCAGGCAAGCCGACGAAAGCTCCAAATGCGGGCCTCGACCGCTGACGACCACGCTCAGCACGCCACGGCATTCGCCGTCGTCGTGTCCGCGGTCGAACACCCACTGGCCGAAGTCGCCCTTTTGCGGCCGTTCGCGCAACGCGAACACGGGGTGGGCCAGGCGCGTCGGGGGTGGGTAGCGCAGATAGACGGTCGCGATCGGCGCGCTGTCGATCGCCGCGAGCCTCGTCGCATCGGCCGGTGCGCAGGCACGCAGCAGATCGGCGGCGCGGTCGGGGGGAAGCGCGAGCACGACCGCGTCGGCTTCGAGCGTCTGCGCGCGCAGCGCCAGGCGCCAGCGCCGGCTCGTCCTTTCGATCGCTTGCACCGGACAACGCAGGCGCAGGTCGGCGCAAGCGGCGATCTCGCGCGCCGCCGCCTCCGGGAACAGTCGCGACAGGTCGCAGCGCGGCAGCAGCAGGTCGATCGCCTGCGCGTCGCCGCCCAAGCTGTCGCGCAGCACATTGAGGAAGATCTGCGCCGAAGCGTCGGCAAGGCGAACGTTCAGCGCCGCGAGGCAAAGCGGTTCCCACACCCGCTCGACGAGCGCGCGCGGTTCACCTTGGAACAAGGCCGTGGCGGCGACGTCGTCGTCAACGCGCCAGCCGAGGCGGCGCCATCTCGCCATCCAGCCGATCGCCGACAGCCGTTCGCGCCAGCCCAGCCCGCGGGCAAGGAGTAGGGCGGCCGCGAGGTGCCAGGGTGCGGCGGCGCGGCGCGCGACCAGCGCCACCCCGTCCGGGTAGCGCAGCGCGAATGGCAGGCGTCTAAAGGCCACGTCCGGATCGACCCCGACGCGCCTGATCAGCGCGAGCGTCTCCCGGTATGCACCGAGCAGCAGATGCTGGCCATTGTCGAGCGCGTAGCGCCGGTCGCCGAGCCGCACCTGCACGCGCCGTGCGCGGCCTCCGGCCTGCGGCGCGGCGTCCAGCACGGTGACGTCGCGGCCGGCGTCGATCAGTGCCAATGCGCACGCCAGCCCCGACCAGCCGGCGCCGATGATGGCGATGCGCCGCCTCACGCCGTCGCCGCGGCCCCCACTGGGCCGAAGGTCCAGGTGCGCCAGGCGATCCACAACTTGCGCAGCGGTGTCAGCGCGATGCGCTGGTGCAGCACGCGGAAGTCGGCGCGTTCCAGCTCGTCGAGCAACGCCAGATAAAGCGCGCCCATGATCAGCCCGGGCCGCTGTGCGCGACGATCGGCCGCCGGCAGTGCGGCCAGCGCATCGCGATAAAGCGCGCGCGCCCGCTGTGCCTCGAAACGCATCAGCGGCACGAAGCCGGCGACGTAACGCGAGGCGAGCACGTCGGCGACCTTGACCTCGAACCTCTGCAGGTCGTCGAGCGGCAAATAAACCCGGCCGCGGCGCGCGTCTTCGCCGACGTCGCGCAGTATGTTGACGAGCTGCAGCGCCAAACCGAGCCGGCGCGCATATTCCAGCGTGGCCGGCGAGCTCGCGCCGAAGATGCCGGCCGACAGCTCGCCCACCACACCGGCCACCAGGTGGCAGTAGCGCTGCAGGCTCGCGTAGTTGTCATGTCCCGGATGATTATGGGGTCGCTTTTGGAACAAATCCGATCTTCGCCGATACCAGTCCTTCATGGCCTGCATGGGCGTGCGGGCATCGAGGG
>JAKANT010000092.1 GCA_021823635.1 Pseudomonadota bacterium | reverse complement strand
CGGCATCAACAACCGCGACCTGCGCACGTTCGAGGTGCGGCTTTCCACCACGCTCGAACTGCTGCCGCGCATCGGGCGCGAGCGGCTCGTGGTGACCGAAAGCGGCATCCTGCAGCCGGCCGACGTGGCGCGCATGCGCGCCGCCGGCGTGCACGCCTTCCTGGTCGGCGAAGCGTTGATGCGAGCTGCCGACCCGGGCGAGGCGCTGGCGCGGTTGTTCGGGGGATGAAAAAGGGGCCCGCAGGCCCCTGTTCGAGCACGCCGCCCGGGTGTCAGGACTGCGCTGCGCGGCGGCGCGTCGCGCCCAGCAGCAGAACACCCGCAGCCAGCAGCGCGAGGACGCCCGGCTCCGGGATCTCCGCAGTGATCCGGATCCACGACAGATACGAGTGCAACAGCACGCCGCCGCCCGCGTCGCCGAAATCGCCGGAGCGGCAGCGGCCGCGGGAGTCACGCGGATCGTCCGGGTAGCAGTAGTTGATGCCGAAGGTGTTGTTGGCGACCAAGAAATACTCGCCGGTCCAGGATTGAATGAAAGACGGGCCACCGGAGTCGCCGCCGCCCAGGTGCGTCTCGACGCCGTTGCCGAGGTAGGCCGAGCAGGCGAGACCCAGGATGCAGAACGTGTCGCGGAAGAGCCCGCCGCGCGTGCCGTCGAAGTCGTAGTACCACACCTCGCGCGGGCTGCCGGCGGCGAAGTCCGCCTCGTCGTCGTTGTCGAACAGGTCATAGACGTTGGCGCCCACGCGCTTGACGAAGAAGCTTGGCGAGACGGAATAGCCGTTGATGCCGTCGCCGCTGGTGCCGTAGCCGACCATCGTGAAGGTGGTGCCCGGCTCGACCACGTCGTCGTACAGACGATAGATCTGCACCGTGTCGGGCAGCGCCCGCGACAGCCGGATGATCGCCAGGTCGTCGTTCACGCAGCCGAACGTGCCGTCCGGGCAGATGCCGAAGCCGTCGTAATCCGGATGGATCGTCACCTGGCTGGCGGTGATCAGGTCGGTCGCTGAATTGAAGAACGGGTCGTCGTTGACAACGATCCGCACGTCGTTGCCCACTTGCGTGATGTCGATGACCTGCCCGTCGTCGAGCGGATCGACGCAGTGCGCGGCCGTCAGCACCATGAACGGCGAGATCGCCGTGCCGCTGCAGATGAAGCTCTGTTGCGGGCCGCCCGCGGGCGTGTAGCGGATATTGATGCTGACCACGCCGGTGAAAGGCGAGGTCGGCTGGTTGGGATCGACGCGGTTCGCCGGGCTGTCGGGTGGTGCGCCGGCCTGGATCACGCGGTGCAGTTCGGCTTCGCCGCCCGCAGTGAGCGTTTGCACGATCGTTGCGCCGAGGCCAGGAACGGAAACGCGAACGCCGCCGCAGCGACGGCCCGAATATATGCGCGCATCAGAGTCTCCCCCGTCGGTTGTCCGCCTTGCGACCGATTGCGCGAGCAAATGGCGTTCCAGTCGCGGGCGCTCGCGCAAGGCGCTGATTTGGAGCGGCATTTTCGAAGACGGATGGTGGGGCCGTCGGCGGCTGTAAAAGAAACCGACAGCGTTAGTGCGCGTCTTATCGCGTCAAGACGCGATGTCTTACTTTCCGCGCAGGCTCGGCAGCGCGGTTGCGGCGAGGAAGGTGACGCATGCGATGCCGGCCATTCCAAGCAGCAGGGCCTCGAAGCCCGCGCTCTTGACCAGCGGGCCGAGCAGGTACACGGCGAGCGCGCTGATGCCGAAGGAGACCGTCAACCGCGCGCCGGCGACGCGCGAGCGTATGCGGTCGTCGACGAAGCGCACGATGATGGCGTCGATGAACGGAATGGCGCCGAACACCGCCGCCATCATCAGTGTGGCGAGCGCGAAGAACGACCAGCCGTGCGCGTGCGCGGCGGCGGCGAACAAGACGACCTGCGAGGCGAGGATCGACAACAACAGGCGCTTGAGGTCGATGCGATCGATCAGGTGGCCGACGATCAGCTGCGCGCCGGAGGCGACCGCGTAGACGGCGGCCAGCAGCACGCCGAGCGCCAACGGATCGGTGACCACGCCCGCCATGCGCTCGCGCAACAGTTCGGCGTTGCCGTTGGTGGTGAAGTTGAAGATCAGCGCGCCGGTGGTGGCGGTGATCGTGATCACCGCAAACACGCGCGCCAGCACCGCGCGCGGCGATGCAGTCGCGGGCGGCTGGCGCCGGGTTGGCGGTATCTGCTCCTTCGGCGCCAGGCGCGCGAACAGGACTCCGCAGGCAAGCGACAGCAGCGCCGGCACCAGGAACGCCGCGCGCCAGCCTGCATATTTGACCAGCGCGCCGGTGGCAAGCGCCGCTAGCGCGATGCCGAGGTTGCCCGCCAGGCCATTGATGCCGATGGTGCGCCCGGGCCGGGTGCTCTCGCGCACCAGCATCGGAATGCCTACCGGGTGGTAAATGGCGGCGAACAGGCCCATGACGGTCAACGCGATCGCCATTGGCCAAGGTCCAGTCGCAGCCGCGCACGCGAGCAGCGACGCGCCCAGGCCGAAGAAGAACGCGAGCATCATCGGCCGCCGGCCCCAGGTGTCGCCCAGCCTTCCGGCCGGCAGCGAGCCGATGCCGAACGCGAAGAACGCGCCGCTCGCGTACGGCATCAGGTCTTCCCATCGGGAAAAACCGAAGTCGGCCGCGATGGCGCCCACTGCGGTGGCAAAGATCAGCAGCACCCAATGGTCGATCGCATGCGCCACGTTAAGCAGCAGCGACCAGCCCAGGCGGCGCGCGGGCGGCTCGTCTGCGGCGGCGATCGTCGGCGCGGCGCTCATGGCGGCCAGTGTAGTCTGCGCCCCGCATGCCGGCCACGTTGCGATTGCCTCTCGCCGAACACGTCGATGTGCTCGAAGGCGTTTGGCGCGAGCTGGTCGCGTCCTTCCTCGACGGCGAGGCCGGCCGCGCGTTGCAGCGGTTTCTCGCCGCGCGCGCGGCCTCGGGTGCGGTCATCTATCCACCGCGGCCGCTCGCCGCGCTCGAAGCGACGCCGTTCGAGACCGTGCGCGTCGTCATCGTCGGCCAGGATCCGTATCACGGTCCCGGGCAAGCGCACGGGCTGGCGTTCTCGGTGCCCGACGGCGTGCGCCCGCCGCCTAGCCTGCGCAACGTTTTTCTCGAACTGCAGCGCGATTGCGGCTGCGTCCTGCCCGCGAGCGGCAATCTGCAACGCTGGGCACATCAGGGCGTGCTGCTGCTCAATGCCGTGTTCACGGTCGAAGAGGGTCGGCCCGGGTCGCATGCCAACCGCGGCTGGGAGCGATTGAGCGAGGCCGTGCTCGCGCGGCTGGCCGCCGACGCGCGGCCCAAGGTCTTCCTGCTATGGGGCGCGTTCGCGCAGTCGCGGCGCGCGCTGATCGAGGCCCACGGCGGCCTCCACCTCGTGCTCGCCGCCAACCATCCTTCGCCGCTCGCGGCACGCCGGCCGCCGGCGCCCTTCCTCGGCTGCGGGCATTTTTCGCGCGCCAACGCGTTCTTGGTCGCCCACGGCCGCGGCGCGATCCACTGGTGCCTCTGAACGCTACCGCAGCCAGCCGGCGCGCAGCTTGGCGGCGCGAACGGGCGCGTGCGCCTCGGGCACCAGCGCGTACTTCAGCGGCGGCTGCCGCGCCAGCTTGACGTCGAAGCGCATCAGCTCGTCGCGTCGGAAGGCCATGATCTCGACCGTGTCGCCGGCCGAATAGCGCGCCAGTAACGCGTCGAGGTTGGCGGGTGTGACGCGCAGACCGCCCACGGCGATCAGCGTGTCGCCGCCGGAAAGCCCGGCGGCCTGCGCGGGCGTGCCGTCGAACACGTGTGCCAGCCGGCATGCGCCGTCGCGTGCTTCGGTCTTTACGCCCAGCAGCGCGAGCGCAGGCGAGTCGACCGCCGGGCGCTTCTGCAGTGCGATGCCGAACGGCGCCAGCAGGCCGTCGAAGTCCGGATCGCGCGTGCCCTCGGCCCATTCACGAAGATGCGGCGCGAGGTCGAGCCCGGTGGCTTCCTCGATCGCGGCGGCGAGCTCGTCCTCGGCGAGGCCGCGATACGCGGCGCCGGCCGCCTTGTAGCGTCGCCACAGCAGCCGCAGCAGGTCGTCGAGCGACCGCCGGCCGCGGGTCTCCGCCCGTATGGTCAGATCGAGCGCCAACGCGATGAGCGCGCCTTTCTGGTAGTAGCTGACGACCGCGTTCGGCGTGTTCTCGTCGGGGCGGTAGTACTTGATCCAGGCGTCGAACGAACTGTCGGCCAGGCTCTGCTTCAGCCGGCCCGCGCGCTGCATCACCGTCGTCATCGTCTTGCCCAGCGCCTGCAGATACTGCGCCTCGGTGATCAGTCCGGCGCGCGCGAGCAGAAGGTCGTCGTAGTACGAGGTGAAGCCCTCGAACACCCACAGCAGCCGCGTGTAGTTCTCGCGCGTCAGGTCATACGGCACGAAGGCGGCCGGCCGCACGCGCTTGACCCACCAGCTATGGAAGTACTCGTGGCTGGCCAGCCCGAGAAAGTTGCGATAGCCCTCGGTTGCGTCGCGCATCCCCTCGAAAGGCAAATCGTCGCGTCTGCAAAGCAGCGCGGTGGAATTGCGGTGCTCCAGCCCGCCGAGGCCGTCGCCGACCGCCTGCGTGAGGAACACGTAGCGGGAAAACGGCGCGCGCCGGGTGCGCGGTTCGAACAGCCGGATGTGCGCCTCGCACAGGCGCGCCAGATCGCCGGCCAGCCGCGCGCCGTCGAGTTTCGGCACGCGGCCGCTGACCGCGATCTCGTGCGCGACGTTCGCTGCCTGGAAGCGCACGTGGGCGAACGTGCCCATCTCGACGGGGCAGTCGATCAGCTCATCGTAGTTGGCGGCAACGTAGGTGCCGAACGAACCCTGACGGGTGCCGCGTGCCGGCGCAAGCCCGGTGGCCACCCGCCAGCCGGCGTAGCGTGCGCCCTCGGGCGGCAGGATGTCGAGCAGGCAGTCGTCGCGCTCGTGGCCGAGCGGGAGCATGAACACGCAGGCGCCGTTGAAGAAACCGTGCGTGTCGTCCAGATGCGCGGCGCGCACCGAAAGGTCCCACGCATACACCTCGTAAGCGAGCGTCAGCGCGCCGGCGGCAGGCGCCGCGCGCCAGGTGTGCTTGTCGATCTTCCGCAGCGGCACCTTGCGGCCGCTCGCGATCGCACTGGCACGCACGACGTGGCGCGCGAACTCGCGGATCATGTAGCTGCCGGGAATCCAGGCCGGCAGCATGAAGCGCTGTCCGCTTGGCTCGGGTGCCTCGACCGTGACGGTGACGTGAAAAAGGTGCGCTGCCGGATGGGCAGGGCGGATGGCGTAACGGATCGTCATCGCAATGTTTGCTGGACCGCGGATTCTCCGCGATGGGCGGGGGTGGGCGCCGCGCGCGCCGCCGGCGACGGCCGTGCCCTGTGCAGGGGCCAGCGGCGAGCGCGGCGGGCAGGAGATCTCAAGCCACCGGCCCTTCCTTTTCCTGCAGACCGAGCTCGTCGGCGATGGCTTTGGAAAGCTTGCGGCCGAGCTTTTTGTAGCCGGCGCGCGTCGGGTGGATTTCGTTTTCCCAGTCGCCCGATTCGCCCGTCGCGCCCGGCTGAGCGCGCACCAGCGTATCGAGCGTGTTCACGACGTGGAAGTCCTCGAGCCGCAGTCCTTTGAGCGTGGCGGCGAGGTGGCGGATCAGGTGGTCGGTCAGCGGCACCCATAGCCGCTGCGGCACGCCGGCGGCCACCAGCTTCGGCTGGATCCAGGCTTGACCGACGCGTACGCCGAGGATGCGCGCCGGCGCGTCGTTCGGCGTCGGATAGTCGTAGGTGTGGCAGAAGATCGGCACGTGCGCGTTCGGGCCGCCGTGATCGCGCACGAAACCGACGATGCCGGCAAAGCTGTCAGTCAGAAAGCGATCGAACTGCGCCAGCGCCTCGGCGTCGATCGCCTCGGCCGCCTGGGCCGGGTCCAGCGCGTCGAAGTCGATGTCTCGCTTGAGGAGGTGCGGGATGGCTTCGATCAGGTCGTTGCCGCCGCCCGACAGCACGATCGCCGACAGCGGATACGCGGCCGAGTCGGCGACGAAGCGGCCGAATTCGGAAGCCCAGGCGTCGATGCGGCGCAGGCAGGCGCCGCTCTCCAGTGCCCTTCTCATGTCGGCGATCGTGTCGCCCGGGTTGGCCAGGTTGATCACCGCGCCGAAGGTCGGAAAGTCCAGCCCCTCGAGCAGGTTGTGCGCCGGGATCGAGCCGAGCGTGAACCACGAATCGCCTTCGGCAAGCAGCACCGGATAAAACGAGTTCAAATCGGGCGCGCCGATGTCGCCGGCGAAATCGGCGGGCCGAAACACGCGCACTTTCGGCATCGGTCGTCTCCTGCGATTCAGGCGCGAGCAAGGCCCGCGGCCGTGTCGAAATCGAGCAGCACCCCGCGATCGGCGACGTCTATGCGATGCGGTGGGTGCGTGATAAGCAACGCGCGCGCGCCTTCGTCGCCGCGCAGCGCCGCGAGCGGCGCATACAGCGCGCGGGTGAAGCCGACCGGGTGGCCGCGGCGGTCACCGAAGAATGGGGCCGCCGTTTCGTGGCCGTCGCGCAGCGCCTGCGCCACGGCGCGAATGCTGCCGGGCTCGATCGCAGGCATGTCGGCCAGCGCGACGACCCATCCGGCGGCGTGGGCCGTGGCGACGACGCCGCAGGCGAGCGACGTGCCGATGCCTTCGTCGGCGCGTTCGTTGACGACCAGCCGGCAGCCGGCATCGGTCAGCGCGTCGTGCAGCCGCCGCTGCGCGGCGCCATCGGCCGGCCGCACGATGGCGACCACCTCTTCGAGCGCGTCGCGCAGAT
>JAKANT010000091.1 GCA_021823635.1 Pseudomonadota bacterium | reverse complement strand
CGGAATTGACCGAGCAGGTACGCGCCGAAGTGCGGGCGGCGCAGGAAACGCCGGCCACCGCCTGACCGGCACGACCGGCCCCCGGCATCGGCGAAAACCCGCAAGCGCGTCGGCTCGTCGCACACACAACCGGGCAGACGCCGCCGTTTGTCCGATAAGAGGTTGCTTTCGACCCAGGGTCCGGGATTAGAATCGGCATCGCGTAAATAGGTGATGCCTGCCTGTCGAGGTTTCGGATGAATCCCAGTCCACTGCGCCGCCGGCTCCTGAAGGGATCGCTCGCCGCTCCCGCGGTCCTGACCGTTTCCTCGGCGTCGGCTCGGGCCACGACCAGCTTCGGCCGCTGCCTGCGCAACAGCGACCCGCGGCAGTCGCCGCCGTTCTTCACGACCGGTGCCGACGGCATGTTCCGCAAGGAAGTGCCGGTGGTGCAATTGACGGCCAACGGACGCGACCAAGGTTTCTTTTTCCTCGATCCGATCAAGCGCACCTTCGTGAGCGTCAACGCGCCTTACAACGCGCTGCCGTTCGGTGCGTTGTTGCAGCCGGGCTGGCAGGTGTCCGGAACGAGCACCCGCTGGGCACTGGTCTGGTTCGACAAGGCGACCGCCACGCAATACTCGGTCGTCACGCTGCAGAGGCCGAGCGGTTCGGTCGCCGCGACGCTGAGCTGTTACGGGTCGTTCCGCAGGATTGCCTGACGCTCCGACGCGCACGCGGTGCTTGCGGGCGATCGCCGCTACCGGGCGGCTTCCGGCATTCGCATGCTGGATTTCGGCGACGAGTTCATCGTCTTCAATCCGCTGTCCTGGGATGCGCACCTGCTGAACGCGGCCGCGGCGGCCGTGCTCGACCTGCTCGCCGAAGCGCCGCGCTCGGCGGCGGAGGTCGGCGCTTTTCTCGCTGAAGCCTTGCAGGAATCCGAGCGGGAATCGGCATCCGAACACGCCGCCCACCTTCTGGAAGAACTGAACCGGCTGGGTCTGGCGCAGGCAGCCGACGGGGATTCGTTTGCTCATCGGTGACGTCGCGCCGGCGCGCTTGCAGTCGGAACTGGCGGGGCGCGGTATCGCCATCGACTGCGGCGCGGCCTGTGTACGCATCCGCAGCGACGTGCCCGCGCTGGCACAGTTGCTGCGGATCGTCTACCGCGGCTACGAGCCGAGCGATGCGAAGCGCGCGTGCGACGTGACGGTGAAACTGCGGCGAGCGCCAGGGCTTCGCCGCTGGCTGCGCCCGCAAGTGGAGCTGCTGATTGACGGCGCACGCGAGCTCGAGCCGTTTCCCGCCGACACGCCGCTGCCGCTGCTCGAGTGGGGACTGAATTACGCGTTGGCCACGCGCCTGACGAGCTACCTGCTGCTGCACGCCGGTGTGGTGGAGCGCGGCGGGCGGGCGGTGCTGCTGCCCGCGATGCCGGGCGCGGGCAAGAGCACGCTTACCGCGGCGTTGGCGCTGGGCGGCTTCCGTCTGCTGTCGGACGAATTCGGCGTGGTGCGGTTCGACGATGCACGGCTGCTGCCGCTGTTGCGCCCGATCGCCCTGAAGAACGAGTCGATCGACGTGATCGCGCGCCTGGCGCCGGAGGCGGTGATCGGCCCGCGCTTCCCGAAGACGCACAAAGGCACGGTCGCGCACCTGGCGCCTGCCGCGTCGCACGTGCAGGCGCGACACCAGAGCGCGGCGCCCGCGCTGGTGATCTTTCCGCGCTTCGATGCGGCCGTCGGGGTCGAGATCGAACCGATTCCTCGCGCGCGCGCCTTCGCGCGGCTGGCGGTGAACTCGTTCAATTACGAAGTCGTCGGGCCCGACGGCTTCGACGCGCTCGGCCGCGTGGTTGCCGCCAGCGCCTGCTATCAGCTTCGCTATGGCGAACTGACGCGTGCGGTGCAGGCAATCGGGCGGTTGCTCGACGACGCGGTCGCGCCGTCGTGACCGGCGCGCGCCGGGCCATCGGCAGGCCGCATTCCTACAATGGCGCGCCATGCTGCCCGCTGCCTCCGCGCTGCCCGACCACGTCCGTCTGTTGCTGCGCGCCTTGACCGACGCGCGAAGTTGCGCAGCGCTCGGCGAGGCACAGTGGGACGTGCTGCTGCGCGCGGCGCGCGCGGCGCGGCTGCTCGGTGTGCTGGCCGCGCGCGTGGGCTCGGCGCTGGCGCCGGAGATCTTGCCCGAGGTCGCGCGGCGTCAACTCGCCGCCGGCCGCATCGAGGCGCGATATCGCCGACAGAAGGTGCTGCACCTGCTGGCGACCATCGAGCCGCTGTTGCGCGCCAGCGGCGCAAAGATCGTCCTGCTGAAGGGCGCCGCCTACGTGCTGCAGGATCTTCCCGTGGCGGAGGGCCGGCTGCCGGCCGACGTCGACGTGATGGTGCCGCGGGGCGCGCTGGACGCGCTCGAGGGCGCGCTGCGCGCGGCGGGCTGGGAGTTCGAAAAGAACGATCCCTACGACCAGCACTACTACCGCGCGTGGTCGCACGAACTGCCGCCGCTGCAGTGCGCGGGGCAGGCGCTCGAGCTGGATCTGCACCACGCGATCCTGCCGCCTCACGGGCGGCTGAAACCGGACACCGACGCGCTGTTCGCCTCCGCCGTGCCGATTGCCGGGACGCCGTATCACGCGCTGGCCGCGGCCGATCAGGTGCTGCACGCGGCGGCGCACCTGTTCCAGGACTCGGACTGCACGGGCCGACTGCGCGATCTGGTGGACATCGACGCGCTGCTGCGCCATTACGCGGCGGCCGCAACCGACTTCTGGCCGCGCTTGATCGAGCGCGCGCACCGGCTCGAGTTGGCGCGCCCGCTGTGGTACGCGCTGCAAGCCTCGCGGCGCTGGCTGGACACGCCGCTGCCGCCGCTGATCGACGTCTGGATCGAGCGCACGCGGCCGCCTTGGGCGCTGCGCCGGGCGTTCGGTGCGCTCGCGGCGCGCACGCTGCCGCCGGTCGATCCCGACGGCGAGCCGGGATGGCGCGACGCGCTGGCGGCGAAGCTGCTCGAGGCGCGCGCCGCCTGGCTGCGTATGCCACCGCCGCTGCTCGCCTACCACGCCGCGCACAAGCTGTGGCGATCCTGGCGCGCAACGCGCACCGCGACGGCGGCCACCTGACGGCGGCAGCGCGCGCTTGAGCACGATCGACCGCATGTCCACGCCGCCGTCGCCCCGCGTGCTGATCGTCGAGGACGACCCGACCCTCGTCGCCAACCTGGTCGAGTACCTCGAAGGTCGCGGCCTGGCGGCGGACTGTGCGCACGACGGCGCCGCGGCCATCGCGCGGCTGTCGAGTGCGACGTACGACGTGATCGTGCTCGACCTCGGGCTGCCGCGCGCAGATGGCCTGCAGGTGCTACAGCACCTGCGGCGGCGGCTCGCGGTGGCCACGCCGGTGCTGGTGTTGACGGCGCGCGACGCGCTGGCCGACAAGCTGGAGGCATTTCGTCTCGGAGCCGACGACTACCTGGTCAAGCCTTTCGCGCTGGCGGAGGTCGAGGCGCGGGTTCGCGCGCTGCACCGGCGCGCGAGCGGCGCCGCGGTCGAGGACGTGCGCCGCAGCGGCCCGCTTTCGTTCGATCGACGCACCCGTGAAGTGCGCGTCGGCGACACGCCGTTGAAGCTCACCCCGCGCGGCATGCAGATCCTCGAGCTGCTGTTGCGCGACCCCGGGCGAGTCGTGCCGCGCGCGGAAATCGAGGCCGCCCTGTGGCCGCACGACCCGCCGGCGAGCGACGCGCTGCGCAGCCAGATCCACCTGCTGCGGCAGGCGCTCGCCGCCGCCGGCTATGACGGCCTGGAGACCGTGCACGGCATCGGCTACCGGCTGCGCGCGCAGCGTGCAGACCCTCGATGAAGCTGAAACGGCGCGTCGCGCTGGCCATGCTCGCCGTGGTGGCGCTGTTCGTGGTCGCGCAGGGTCTGCTCGCCTATCTGTCGCTGGTCGATCAGGAGGACGATCTGGTCGACGAGCTGGTGTTGGCGCAGGCGCGCGAACTGGCGGCACGCGTCGAGCGCGGCGAACTGCACGCCGCCAGCCCCGCGGCCGCCTTCCGGCCCGCCCCGGACCTGAGCGCGTGGCTCGTCGATGCCTCGGGGCATGCGGCGCCGACACCGCTGCCGCCGCACCTGGCGTCGCTTCGAGACGGCCCGCATCGGCTCGGGCGACCGTTGCGGGAGTTGCACGTGGTCGCGCTGCCGACCGCGGCCGGGCGGCTGGTGGTGCAGTACGACGCCGAGAGGAACGAGGCCAAGGTGCGCGAGTTCGGGCTGTACCTGATCGCGCTCGGGGTGCTCTGCCTCGCGCTGGCAGCGCTGGTCGCCTGGCAGGTCGCCGGCTGGATCGTCGCGCCGATCGAACGACTCACCGCGCGCCTGGCCAACTGGGCGCCGCAGGCACCCCGCGCCGAGGCGGCGGCGAGCGACGAAGAAAGCCGCCTGCTCGACGCCTTCGCGCGCGTGCAGGACCGCTTCGAACGGGCGATCGCGCACGAACGCGAGTTCGTCGCCAACCTCGGCCATGAGATCCGCACGCCGCTGGCGGCGCTGCGCACCGACCTGGAACTGCTGGAAAGCGGCGCCCCGGCCGACTCGCCGCAACGCGCACGCCTGCAGCGCGCGCTGGCATCGGTGGATGCGGTCACCGCGTCGCTCGAAGCGGCGCGCCGGCTGTCGGCGCGCCGGCGCGCGCCCGCCCAGACGATCGATCTAGCCGCGTGCGTGGACGACGCGTGGGCGAGCCTGCAGGCGCTGCGCGGTGCCGGCGCGCTGCGGTTTGCGAACGAGGTGCCGCCAGGCACGCGGGTCGCGGCGGACCGGCACGCCCTGCTCACCATCCTGCGCAACCTGTTTCGCAACGCCGTCGAGCATGCAGCGCCGGCCCGCTGCACGGTGCGCTTCGCCGCCGGCCGCATCGAAGTCATCGACGACGGTCCGGGCATCGCGCCGCAGGACTTGCCGTTCGTGTTCGACCGCTATTACCGCGGGCGCTTGCTCGACTCCGAGGGCGAGGCGCCGGACGGCGAGCGCGGACTCGGGCTGGCGATCGCGCGCCAGCTCGCCGATCTGCACGGCTGGCAGCTTTCGGTCGAACCGGCCGCCGCGCGCGAGCCGGCCGCCAAGCAGGGAACGCGCTTCATCCTGTCGCTGGGCGCGATTTGACGAAATCTTGACGCGCGCTTGACGCGCCTTCGACACCGGCACGGCTAGGTTTGGCGCCATCTGACCGTGCCGCTGCCCCGATGGCGTCCGTCCTCGCTCTACGCGGGCCCAAGGCCCCCGCCTTTCTCGCCGTCCACGCGCTGCTCGTTCCCGGCGCATTCGCGCTCGCCGCCGTCGCCTGCGCGCGACTCGGCGTCGATCGCGCCGTCAGCGACCTCGTCTTCGATCCCGTGCAGGGGGCGTTTCCCGCCCGCACCTGGCCGCTGCTCGAGCTGTTCGGCCACCGCATCGCCAAGTCGGCGGTGCTGGCGTTGTGGCTCGCGCTGCTGGCCGCGGCCGCCGTCGCGCCTTGGGTGTCGCATCTGTCCGCGCACCGGCGCGTGCTGTGGGCCACGGTGGCGGCGCTGGCGGCCGGTCCGCTGATCGTCGTGGCCCTGAAGGGCATCAATTCGCACCCGTGCCCGTGGGACCTGAAGCGATACGGCGGCTTGGCCGACGCGAGCGCCGTTTGGTTCGTACCCCCGTCCGAGGCGGGGCGCTGCTTTCCGAGCGGCCACGCGTCGGGCGGTTTCTCCTTGGTAGCGCTCGCCTTCGCCGCACGGGCGGTCGGACGGCGCAGGCTCGCCGTCATCGGGCTGGCGCTCGCGCTCGGCGCCGGCGTGCTGGCCGGTGCGGTGCGCGTGGCGCAAGGGGCGCATTTCGTCGGGCACAACCTGTGGTCAGCAGCGATCGCTTGGTGCGCGGCCGCACTCGTCTTCGCGCCGCTGATGCGCGAACGGGGAGAGCGGCCATGATTCGCCGCCCGCTCGTGGCGGTCGAAACACTGCTCGCCGCAGGCGCGGCGGTCATGGCCGGCGTCTTCAACGTCCCCTTCTGGCGCGCCCTGTTCGCCGACCGGCCGTTCGCGGGCTGGCCGGACGTGCGGCTGGCCGCCGCCACCTTCGTCGCGCTCGCGGCGTTGTATTTCCTGGCGCTCGGCCTGCTGGCGACGCGGCGCACGGCGCGTCCGCTGCTCGCGCTGCTGGTGCTGGTCAGCAGCGCCGCCGCGTTTTTCATCGAGCGCTACGGCGTCGTGCTCGATCCCTCGATGCTGCGCAACGCGCTGGCGACCGACGTGCGCGAAGCGTCGGAGCTGATCGGCCCGGGGCTGGCAGCCGCGCTCGCGTTCGGGCTTGCCGCGGCCGCCGCTCCTTGGGCGGTCAGGCTGAAAGAGCGCGGCGCTCGGCGCGCGCTCGCGTCGCGCGGGGTGGCGCTCGCTGTGGCGCTGCTGGTCGCCGGCGGCGCGCTGCTGGTCGCGTACCAGGACCTCGTGTCGATGATGCGCAACCGGCGCGAGCTGCGCTACCTGATCACGCCGGCCAACGTCGTTTGGTCGCTCGGGCGCGTGCTGGTCGGCGACGCCAGGAGCGCCACCGTGGCGCGCGATCCGCCGGAGCCGGCGGTGCGCGCCGCGCCTGCCTCGCGCAAGCCGACCCTGTTCGTGCTGGTGGTCGGCGAGACGGCGCGCGCCGCCAATTTCTCGCTCGGCGGCTACCCGCGCCCGACCAATCCCGAGCTGGCGCGGCTGCCGGTCGTGTATTTCGCGCACACGACGGCGTGCGGCACCTCGACCGAGGTTTCGCTGCCATGCATGTTCTCGCCGTTCGGCCGCGCCGACTACGACGAGGCGCGCATACGCCGGCACGAATCGCTGTTGCACCTGCTGGCGCGCGCCGGGCTGCGCGTCGTCTGGCTGGACAACCAGAGCGGATGCAAGGGCGTGTGCGACGGGCTGCAGGTGCGCGACCTGTCGCGCGCGCAGGTG
>JAKANT010000090.1 GCA_021823635.1 Pseudomonadota bacterium | reverse complement strand
GGCGTTGGCGTGCATCGACAGCACGACGATGCGGGCATCAGGCCACCGTTCGCGCAGCAGCCGGGCCGCTTCGATGCCGTTCATGTCCGGCATCGCGATGTCGATCAGCGCCACGTCGGGCCGCAGCTCGAGCGCCAGCCGCACCGCCTCGCGGCCGCCGCCCACCGCGCCGACGACCTCGATGCCGGCGGCCTGCAGCAGCGACCGCAATCCGTCGCGCACGACCGCATGGTCGTCGGCGAGCAGCACGCGGATCGTCATGGCGGCGGCGTATTCGGGAGCCGAACCAGCACCCGCACACCTCGTCCGGGCGCGGACTCCAGCCGCAGTTCGGCGCCGATCGCGGCCGCCCGCTCGCGCATCGTCTGCATTCCCCAGCTGGCCGCGGGTGGGGGCGCGGCGCTGTCGAAGCCGACGCCGTCGTCGGTCACGCTCAGTTCCGCGCTCGGCGGCTCGACCCGCAGACCGATCTCGACACGCGTCGCGCGCGCATGCTTGGCGACGTTGTTCAGCGCCTCCTGCGCAATGCGGAACAGCGCGTTTTCGACCGCGCGCGGCAGCCGCGCGCCGGGCGGCTGTTCGACGACCTCCAGGGCGACGCCGGTGCGCGCCGAAAACGTCGCGGCATGTGTGCGCAGCGCGGCGGCCAGGCCGTACTCGTCGAGCGCCGGCGGCCGCAGCTCGGCCATCACGTCGCGCACGTGGCGCACCGTGTCGGCGAGGACGCGCTGCGCGTCCTGCAGCCGGGGCGCGAGCGCGCGCTGCGCGTCGGCCGGCAGTTCGTCGTGGATCATCGTCAGCAGCAGCCCGAGCGCCGACAGGTTCTGGCCGACGCGGTCGTGCAGCTCGCGGTTGATCGCACTGCGCTCGGCTTCCTCGGCTTCGGCCAGCCGACGCGACACGGCGCGCACCTCTTGCGTCAGCGACAGCAACGCCTCCTCGGCGCGCTTGCGCTCGGTGATGTCCAGATGCGTGCCGATCATGCGCAGCGGCCGCCCCTGCGCGTCGCGAAGCAGCGCACCGCGCGCGAGGATCCAGCGGTACGAGCCGTCTTTGTGGCGCAGGCGGAATTCGTTCTCGTAGACCCGCTGCGGTTGGTCCAGGAAGGCACGCAGCCGCGCCATCGTGGCTGCGCGGTCCTCCGGATGCAGCCGGCTTTCCCATTCCTCCAAGCGGTTGCCGATCTCGTCCTCGGCGTAGCCGAGCTGGCGTTTCCAGAGCGCCGAGAAGTGCACCGCGTTCGAGCGCAGATCCCAGTCCCATGGCGCCGTGTTCGACGCTTCGGTCGCCAGCCGCAGCCGCTCTTCGCTTTCGCGCAGCGTGCGCAGCGTGCGGTCGTGCTGGATCGCGATCGCCGCCGTCTGGGTCGCGATGTCGATGAGGTCGAGATGTTCGGGCGCCGGCGCGCGCGGCTCGCGGTAATACATCGCGAACGTCGCCAGGCACCGTCCGTCGCCGCCGAAGATCGGCGTCGACCAGCAGGCGCGCAGGCCGCAGGCGAGCGCGGCCGCCCGGTAGCGTTCCCACAGCGGGTCGGTCGCGATGTCGGTGACGATCACCTGCTCGCGCCGGAACGCGGCCGTGCCGCAGGACCCGGCGGCCGGTCCGATCGGCTCGCCGTCGATCGCCTGCACGTAGGCGGGCGGCAGGCTGGGCGCCGCGCCGTGTCGCAGCCGCGCGCCGTCGTCGTCCAGCAGCAGGACCGAGCACAGCATGCCTTCGGCTTCGGCTTCCGCGAGGCGGCAGATCGCCGTCAGCGACCCGGCGAGCGGGCCAGCCGCGGCGACCTCGCGCAGGATGGCGTTTTGCGCGGCGAGCAGCCGTGCGGCGCGCCGGCGTTCGGTGACGTCGGTCAACAGGACCGCGACGCCGTCGCCGGCCGGAGAAATGCGCGCCTCGAACCAGCGCCGCGTCGGCTTGAAGAATGTTTCGACGCGGGTCTCGCGGCCTTCGTCGAGTGCGCGGGCGAGCGCTTGCTCGAGCGATTCGCCGGCGGGGATCGCCTCGCGCAACGGGCGTCCGAGCAGCGACGCGCGGCCGCGTCCGAGCCATGCGCAGGCGCGGTCGCTGGCCTCGATGATGGTCCGCCGGCGATCGAGCGCAAGGTAGCCGTCGCCGACGCGGTCGAGCAGGTCGGCCGGAAGTGGGGCGAAGGGCGCTGAACCGCCGGGGGTCACGCGGCTGTGAGGTGGCGTGGATCCTTTCGCGGGGAAGGATAGCGCCGGCCTGCCGGGACCGTGAGGGTGCGGCCGGCTCCGCTTCGGGGCCGCGCACCTGCCCGTGCGCCGAGCCGCGGCGTCGAAACGGCAAACGCGCCGAGTGGCGCGCGCGCCTTGCGAGCGGCCGGACCCCGACTGTCGGCCGACATCGGCAACCGCGCACGAGATGGCCACGACGGACGCCGGTCGGCCGCGCGCGGCGGCCGGTCACGCGTTCACTGAAACGCCACTTCGGCGAAGCTGCGCAGCTTGCGGCTGTGCAACTGGTCTGGCCGCTGCATCCGCAGCAGCTCGACCGCGCGCAGGCCGATGCGCAGGTGCTGCTCGACGCGCTCGCGGTAGAAGCGGTCGGCCATGCCGGGCAGCTTGATCTCGCCGTGCAGCGGCTTGTCGCTGACGCACAGCAGCGTGCCGTAAGGCACGCGCAGCCGGAAGCCGTTGGCGGCGATGGTCGCGCTTTCCATGTCGAGCGCGATCGCGCGGCTCTGGCTGAAGCGTCGCACCGGTGTCTGCTGCGGCATCAGCTCCCAGTTGCGATTGTCGGTGCTCGCCACCGTGCCGGTGCGCATCACGCGCTTCAGCGCCATGCCGGTCAGCTGCGTGACCTCCGCCACCGCCGCCTCCAGCGCCTGCTGCACCTCCGCCAGCGGCGGCACCGGCACCCACAGCGGCAGGTCCTCGTCGAGCACGTGATCCTCGCGCACGTAGCCGTGCGCCAGCACGTAGTCGCCCAGTTGCTGCGTCATGCGCAGCCCGGCGCAGTGGCCGAGCATGATCCACGCATGCGGGCGCAGCACCGCGATATGGTCGGTGATCGTCTTCGCGTTGGCCGGCCCCACCCCGATGTTGACCATCGTGATGCCGGCGCGGTCTTCGCGCACCAGATGGTAGGCCGGCATCTGCGGCAGCCGCGCCGGCGGCGTGCCAAGGGTGGCTTGGCCGCGCCGCGTGATCACGTCGCCCGGCTCCACGAGCGCGACGTAGGCGTCGTCGCCCCTCCTTTCCTGCGCCATCAGCGCGCGGCAAAGCCGCACGAACTCGTCGACGTAGAACTGGTAGTTGGTGAACAGCACGAAATTCTGGAAGTGTTCGGGCGAAGTGCCGGTGTAGTGGCGCAGCCGGGCGAGCGAGTAATCGACGCGCGGCGCGGTGAACAGCGCCAGCGGATGCGGCTCGCCGGGGGCGGGCTCGAACGTGCCGTTGGCGATGCGGTCGTCCATCGCCGCGAGGTCCGGAAAATCGAAGCGGTCGCGCAGCCGCTTGCGCCGCTCCGCCGTCAGCGACGCCTCCAGATACTCGTGCTCGGCGAGCGCGAAGTGCACCGGGATCGGCTGCCGGCTGGTGCCGACTTCGATCGGCACGCCGTGGCTTTCGAGCAGCAGCGCGAACTGCTCAAGGAAGTAATCGGCGAACAGGTCGGGCCGCGTCAGCGTCGTTTCGTAGGTGCCCGGGCCGGCGACGAAGCCGTACGACAGGCGCGACTGCACGCGGCCGGCGCTCGCGGTGTGGATGCGCACGAACGGATAGCACGCGCGCACGCGTGCGGGGCCGTCGTCGCCGGCGACGAAGCGGGCGAACGCCTCGCGCAGGTGCGCGACCGAGGCGTCGTAGATGCGCCGCACTTGGGCCAGCGCGGCCGCCGCGTCGTCGCAGCGCAGCGGCGCGAAGAAGGGAGCCTCTTGCACGGCCTGAATTTAGCCCGATTCGCGGCAGCCACCGCGAGCTGGGTCGGGGGCGCGGCGGGTTCAGGCGGTGGCTGGCGCGGTGGCGTCGCCGGCAGCGCCGATCTGGTGCGACAGCGGCTCGAAGCGGCCGCTTTCCGTATCGAGGACCAGAACCTGACCGTCCTCGATCACGTAGTACCAGCCGTGCAAGAACAGTTGGCCGGCCTGCACGCGCTGCGCGACCATCGGGTAACTCATCAAGCGCTCCAGTTGAAGCAGGATCGAGCGCTGCTCCACGCGGCGCAATGCCTCCGGCGATTCGCGCACCGGCAGCACCGCGTCGCGCGCCAGGTCGAGCCACGCGCGCAGGTGACGCGCCGCGGGCGGCGGCTCTTCGTACAGGCCACGGATCGCGCCGCAGTGGCTGTGGCCGCAAACGATGATGTTGTGAACTTGCAGTTGCAGGACGGCGAACTCGATGGCGGCTGCGGTGCCGTGGAAGCCGGCGGACATGTCCCAGGGCGGCACCAGGTTGCCGACGTTGCGCGCGATGAACAGTTCGCCGGGGCCGGCGTTCATCAGGACGTGCGGCACGATGCGTGAATCCGAACAGCCGATGAACAGCGCCTTCGGGTGCTGCCCTTCCTGCACCAGACGGCGGTAGGTCTGCTCGTAACGCGGAAAGAAGGTCCGCTCGAAGCGCGCCAGGCGCGCGAGGAATTCGTCCATGGCCCGGCCCTCAGCGCTGCCCGGTTTCGACCATCGCTTCGTCCTTTTCGCACGCGCGGCCGTGCGCGGTCGGGCGCTCGAGCCGGCGCGTGCGCATCGCAGGCTGCCGCATGTCAGCGGCGCGCGCGCACCACCTGGTAGGCGCGGGTCAGGTAAGCGAGCGCGGCAAACCCGCTCCAGACGTGCACCAGCCGCGAGAACGGGAACACGAGGAAGATCGTCATGCCGAGCAGCAGGTGCAGCTTGAACACCGGCGCCACGCCGGCGACGAAGGCGGCGGCGTCGGGTCGGAAGGTGACGATGTGCTGCGCCCAGCTCATCAGCTTGATCATTTCGCCGCCGTCGCGGTGCTGCCACGAGACGGTGATCGAGAACAGTCCCAGCAGCAGCTGGATAAGCAGCAGCCACAGCACGGCCCAGTCCATCGCGGTGGTAGTGGCGCGGATGCGCGGCTCGCTGAAGCGCCGGTGCATCAGCACCAGCAGGCCCACCAGCATCAGCAGGCCGAACAGACCTCCGATCACGATCGCCATCATCTGTTTGGTCGGAGCGTCGATGCCGAGCGCGTAAAAGAACGGCGCCGGCATCAGCAGCCCGATCAGATGGCCGAAGAAGATGCCGAGGATGCCGACGTGAAAGAGATTCGAGCCGAGCCGCAACTGTCCGCTGCGCAGCATCTGGCTGGAATCGGACTTCCAGGTGTACTGATCGCGGTCGAAGCGGATCAGGCTGCCGACCAGGAAGACCGCCAGGCAGATGTACGGGTAGACGCCAAACAGAAAGGTGTCGAGAGAGTTCATCGGGGCCTCCGGTGGATCTGGATCGTCTGCGCCGCGGTCTGTGCGCCAGCACCGCACGGCGGCGCCGCATCGAGGAAGGTGACCGGTTCCTCGCGCCAGGCGGCGTCGAGCGCCGCGTGGCTGCAATCGTCGTCGCCGCCGCCGGCGTGCTCGCCGATCGGCGCGGCGCCGGCCAGCGCGAGCAGCACGTCGAACACGCCGCGGTACGGGCTGCCGCGGCCAGCGAGCGCCGTGCCGATCGCCTGCAGGATGTGCGCGATGTCGGCCAGCCGCTCGCGTGCGGTCGGCTCCGGCAGCAGCGACACGTATTCGAGGAACGCGGGCAGATAGTCCGGCAACTGCTCGGTGGCCGGGGCGAGCCCCGCCTCGCGGTACATCGCCAGCAGGTCGACCATCGCCTGGCCGCGGTCGCGCGAGTCGCCGTGCACGTGCTCGAACAGGTTCAGCGACGTGCGCCGGCCGCGGTCGAAGGTATCGACGTAGCGCTCCTGCGCGTCCAGCAGGTCGGCGCCGGCGAGATCCGCGAGCAGCGGCGCGAGCGCGCGCTGCGCCGCCTCGCCGAGCGGCGCCAGCGCCGCCCCGATCTCGTCGAGATGCGCCAGCAGTTCCTCGCTCGGGTATTCGAGCAGGGCGGCCAGCGCGCGATAGGCGGTTTCAGTCACGCTCGACCTCCTTGATGCGGATGACCTTGCGCTTGCCGCCGAACAGGCTGCGCGCCTCGGGCCGCTCGTCGGCGGGGTTGCCGAGCGCAAACCCGCAGGAGCCGCGCAGGTCGAACGCGTCTTCCGCGTATTCGCGATGGGTGGTCGGAACGACGAAACGGTCCTCGTAGTTCGCGATCGCCATCACGCGATACATCTCCTCGACTTCGGCGAGCGACAGCCCGGCCTGCTGCAGGATTTCGGCGCGGTCGACGCCGTCGACGTGGCGCCCGCGCATGAACGCGCGCATCGCCAGCATGCGGGAGAGCGCGCGCGCCACCGGCGCCTCGTCGCCCGCCGTCAGCAGGTTGGCCAGGTATTTGAGTGGGATGCGCAGGCTTTCGACGTCCGGCAGTTCGCCCTTCATCGGCACCGCGCCCGCCTCCACGCGCGCCTGCACCGGCGACAGCGGCGGGATGTACCAGACCATCGGCAGCGTGCGGTACTCGGGATGCAGCGGCAGCGCCACACGCCAGTCGACCGCCATCTTGTAGACGGGCGAGTTCTTCGCCGCCTCCAGCCACGCCTCCGGCACGCCGTCGGCTTTCGCCTGCGCGATCACGACCGGGTCGTGCGGATCGAGGAACAGCTTCAGTTGCGCGTCGTATAGGTTCCGCTCGTGCTCGACGCTGGCGGCCTCTTGGATGCGGTCCGCGTCGTACAGCAGCACACCCAGATAGCGGATGCGGCCGACGCAGGTCTCCGAGCACACGGTCGGCTGGCCGGCCTCGATGCGCGGATAACAGAAGATGCACTTCTCGGCCTTGCCGGTGGTCCAGTTGTAATAGATCTTCTTGTACGGGCAGCCGGACACGCACATGCGCCAGCCGCGGCATTTGTTCTGGTCGATCAGAACGATGCCGTCTTC
>JAKANT010000089.1 GCA_021823635.1 Pseudomonadota bacterium | reverse complement strand
CAGTTCGCGCAACTGGTTCATCGCCTGCACTGCTGCGTCCAGTTGCGCCATCAGCATGCTTTCGGTGATCTCCAGCGTCAGTTGCGACGCAGCCAAGCCATTGGCGAGCAGCGCGCGGGTGACGCTCGCCACGAACGACGATTGCGCAAGCCCGACGCCCGAAATGTTGACGTGCAACCGCAGATCCGCGTAGCGCGGATGGGCGCGCTGCCACGCCTTCAGTTGCCTGCAGGCTTCGTCGATCACCCAGTCGGTGAGCGGCGCGATCAACCCCGACTCCTCGGCGATCGGAATGAAGACGCCCGGGTCGATCGGGCCACGCTCGGGATGGTGCCAGCGCGCCAGCGCCTCGAACGCCACCGGCTCGCCGGCGTCGAGGTCGAAGATCGGCTGGTAGGCGAGCGACAGACCGGCGGCGCCGCCTTGCAGCGCGCGCCGCAGGTCGCTTTCCAGATGCAACTGCGTCGTGACCTGCGCGTGCAGGCCGGCATCGAAGACCGCATGGCGCGCCTTGCCGCGCCCCTTCGCCTGGTACATCGCGATGTCGGCGTCGCGCAGCACTTCCTCCGGCGTGCGGTAGCCGAGGCGGGAAAAGGTGATGCCGATGCTGGCGCTGGTGGCGATCTCGGTGCCGCCGATCGAAAACGGCTTGCGCAGCACCTCCTGCAGACGTTCGGCGAGCGCCGTGATGTGGGCTTCGTCGAGCACCGGTTCGACCAAGATCGCGAACTCGTCGCCGCCGAGCCGCGCCACCACGTCGCCGGGCCGCACATGTTCCTGGATGCGCCGCGCGGCCTTGATCAGGAATTCGTCGCCGGCGCCATGCCCGAGACTGTCGTTGATCAGCTTGAAGCGGTCGAAGTCCAGGTACATCACCGCGAACTGCCGGCGCGGGTCTGCTTCGCAGCGCTCGATCGCCTGCGTCAGGCACTCGTTGAAGCGGCTGCGGTTGGCCAGATCGGTCAGGTTGTCGTGATACGCGATGTGCTGCAGCCGGCCTTCGGCGCGCCGCCGCGCGGTGATGTCCTGCACTTGGATGATCAGGCACGAATCGGCCGCCGCGTCGTCGGCGAAGAAACCGCAGTGCAGCGCCACCCAGACCTCGCGGCCGCGCCGGTGGCGGCAGCGCAGCTCGACCGCCATCGATTCGACGTCGCGCACGGTCGCACGCGCGATCTGCTCGTGCAGCAGGCTGGCGTCCTCGGGGAACAGGAACTCGGCGAAGCGGTGGCCGACGACGTCGGCCTCGTCGTAGCCGAGCAGCGCGCACAGCGCGCGGTTCACCTGCAGCACCAGGCCGTCGGCCGACACCAGCGCCATGCCGATCGCGGCGTGCGTGAACGCGCTGTGGAAACGGCGTTCGCTCTCTTCCAGCGCGCGCACGTGGCGCGCCGCCTGTTGCGCCTCGCGCTCGGCCGCTTCGAGCCGGCTTCTGCGCACCTGCTCGTCGGCTTCCTGCTGGCGGAAGTAAAAATGCAGCGTCGTCAGCAGCATGCCGATGATCGGCGCCGCGGCGATCAGCACCGGCAGTCCGAACTGCTGGAACGTCAGATAGAGCAGTCCGGCCACCGACGCGCTGCCGGCGTAAGCGATGCCGACCCAACCGAAACTGGCCAGGAAGTCGCGCAGCACCAGCGGCTGGTTGCGTTTCAGGTGAATGACCAGCGTGACGAGCACGGTGTTCAGCACGAAGTACGCGACGGCGAACACCATGGCCGCCATCAGCAGCACGCCTTCGGTCAGCAGGCCCGCGCCCTTCAGCGCGCCGAGCGCCGCCTCCAGCGCCGCGCCGGCGGTGAAGATCGCCACCGCCGCCATGGCCGGGCTGGCGATGCGGCTGCTCCAGCGCTTGGAGGTGCGCCACGCGCCGACCGCCGCCTCGCCGGCGGAGGCGAGCGCCGCCGCCGCCGGCCCGTGCAGCAACAGCAGCAGGAAGATAAAAATTTCGCCGGCGGCGAACGAATTCTTCGACCCCGGGATGCGCACCGGGAAGAAGCCCGCGATCATCGCGATCGCCAGGCCGCCGATCACCTGCAGTTGGGTCTGCACCGGCAACTCGGCGACGTGGGCCGCCGAACGCACGATGATCACGGCGCCCAGCAGCACCATCAGCCACCAATAGACGGTGGCCTTGGCGTTGTAGTCGGGCAGCAGCTGGCGGTACAGGCACGACAAGACGCCCCCGGCGGGCGGCGTCGCCGCTACGTCGGGCGTCGCGCCACTGCGTGCGACGTTCGAGTCCATCGTGCGCTCTTCCCCCACGCGTTGCCTTGGCAGGTTCAAGGTTCGCCGAAAGTCGCGCCGCGCGTGTCGTACCGCACGTGCGTGCCTCCGGTCTCGCTGACGATCAGTCCCTCGCTGAGCACCAGCCCTTCGCTGAGCAGCAGCCCCTCGCTCAACACCAGACCTTCACTGAGCACCAGCCCTTCGCTGAGCACCAGACCCTCGCTCAGCACCAGGCCTTCGCTCAACACGACCCCCTCGGACAGCACCAGGCCGCTGCCATTGACCGCCCAGTTCGACAGCGTGGCAGTGGGAACGAACGCCCCCGAGCGCGCTGCGAGCGAGCTGATGCCCGCCAACGGATCTATCCGCACCACCCCGCCGGTCAGCAGCGTCTGACTGTTCGGTGCCGTCTCGACGAAGCTGCGCACGAACGTGTTGGGCGCGATGCCGATACCGGACCAGTACACAGGCGCGATCCGGCGCACCACACCGCCCGCCCAGACCAGCCTCGGATCCCAGATCGGCTGGTATTTGGTGAACAGCGCGTTGCCGCTGACGACGCGGTTGCCGCCGACGAACACCAGCCGCGACCACTCGACGGTCTCGCCCCCGATCTTGGATTTCTCCCATGGCACTGCTCCACCCTTGGGCAACATCGACTTGCCGGCGTCGATCGTGCCGGCTTCGATGCGCTCGGCGATGTCGGTCCGCAGCGAGGCAGCGAGCGCCACCGCGCCGCTGACGTTGAGCATGCCGGCGCCCTGCTGCAGCAGGCTGAAGCCGGGCAGCGGCTGCGCCGTGTACTGCAAGATGGCCTTGATCAACGGCGGCGTCAGCCCGGGGTTGGCCTGCAGCATCAACGCCACGGTGCCGGCCACCGCAGGCGCCGCGATCGAACTGCCGCTGAGCATCATGTGCGTCTCGCCGTAGGTCTGGGCGATTCCCAGCGGCGCCACTGACCTGCCGGCTTTCTTCGAACCATGGGAATCTAGAATCTGGCCCCCATGTGGGTTGATTGCATCAGTGTTGCCTTGAATTCGTTCGGTGTCTGGTAGTCCAGACTGGAATGCGGCCGAACCGCGTTGTAGTGCCGGCGCCAGCTTTCAATGATCACCTTGGCTTCCTCGCGTGAGCGAAACCATTCCGCTGACAGGCACTCGTCGCGCAGTTTGCCGTTGAAGGATTCGTCGGTGCCATTCTGCCAAGGTTTGCCGGGCTCGATGTGCGCGGTGTTGATGCCGGCGTCGACGAGCCATTCCAAGATGGCCCTGGACACGAACTCGGGACCATTGTCGCAGCGCAGGTAGGCCGGAGCTCCATGCACGCTGACCAGCCGGGCCAGCACCTCGATCACCCGTGGACTGCGGATCGAGCCGGCCACGTCGATGGCCAGGCATTCACGGGTGTACTCATCCACGACCGTCAGGCACTTGAGCTGCTGACCGTTGGCGCAGGCGTCGAACACGAAGTCGTAGGCCCAGACGTGATTGCGTCCGTGCGCGGGCAGTGGCCGTGGCAGCGTGCTGGACACGCGACGTCGTCTACGTCGCCGCGGAACCTGCAGTCCAGCCTGACGCCACAGGCGATGGCAGCGATCGGTGCTCATGGGATAGCCCTCCCGACGCAGGAAGATCCGGATCCGCCGGTACCCGTAACGTGGATACTGTCCAGCCAGACGCTTCATCGCCTCAATGACCGGCCCATCACGCTCAGCCAGTGTCGACACGTAGCCCAGCGTCGATCGTGCTGTCCCCATCAGCGCGCACGCGCGTCGCTGCGAGATCCCGCGGCCCTGCAGATGGGCCACCGCTCGCCGCCGCTCGGGCGCGCCTAGAATTTTCCCCGCGCGATCTCCTTCATCACCTCGATCTCCAGATCACGCTCAGCCAGCAGCTTCTTCAGGCGGGCGTTTTCCTGCTCCACCGTCTTCAGCCGTCGCACGTCCATCGTCTCCAGTGACCCGAATCGTTTGCGCCAGGCATAAATCGTCGGCTCCGAGACCCCGTGCCGCTTGGCCACCGCTGCCACCGGTGCGCTGTCGGCCTCCCGAAGGATCGCCACCATCTGCTCATCCGTAAACCGCGCCTTCTTCATCTGCTCCTCGCTGCGTCAGCGGGAGCCATCTTCTCAGGATTCAAATGGTCCGAAAATCGGCTAGCAGGTCACCACCAGCGCGTCGTAGTTGGCGCGCGCGAGGCGGTTCCAGGTCGGCGCGATGATCGACGCTTGCGTCGCGGCCGCCGCCACGATGCGGTTGCCCGGCGCCACCAGATCGGGCTTCAGCAGGTTGTCGGCCTGGCGCACGCCGTTGACGAAGCGCGCGCCGCGCGTCGGCCCGCGCGAACTGAAGCGGTTGACAAGGTCGTCGGCGCGCGTGACGGTGCCGCGGAAGTTGGCCGAGCCGACCGTGATCACCGACGGATCGTGCCCTGGCGAACCGACCGCCCCGTACACCTCGCGGCCATCGATCGATAGCCCGTAGTTGCCGGCGGCGGCGACGACCGTGATGCCGGCCGCCACCGCGCTGCGGGCGGCGCGCGTAAGGGGATCGTTGAGCCAGCTTTCCGACGAGCCGGCGGCGAGGCTGAGGTTCATCACGCGGATGTTGTATTCGCGCGCGTGATAAATGACCCATTGAATGCCTTCCAGCACGTCGCTCAGCGTTCCGGTGCCCTCGTCGTTCAGCACCTTGACGTCGTAGATGTCGGCGTTCGGCGCGATGCCCGACGTGTCCGGCGTGCCCGCCGAGAAAAACCTGGGGCGTCCGGCGGCGACCGCGGCCACGTGCGTGCCGTGCCCGTAGGCATCGGGCATCGAATTCAGTTCGTTGTTGATCTGCAGTTCGTAGGCCAGCAGCGCCGCGCTGCCTGGAACGAGCGATGTCGCGCCCTCGACCCCGGTCGTCCAGTTGGCGAGCGCCGTATTGAGCATCGTCACGCTTTTCTTCACGCGCCCCACGCCGATGCCGTTCAGGAACGCCTTGTGCGTTCTCATCACGCCCGAATCGAGCACGGCAATGCCGATGCCGGTGCCGTCGTAGCCGGTGTACGAGGTCTTGGTGCTGTTGCTGCGCACATTGCTTTCCAGCGCGCCGCTGACCGCTTCGAGGACGCTCGCGGTGCGGCGCACTTCACGGTTGGGCGAGACGCTGACGACCTCGCTGCGACGCGCCAGCGCCTGCAACTGATTGGCCCGCACCTGCACGGTCAAGGCGTTCAGCGCCGGGAACACCGCGTGCACCGAGCCGCCGCTGCGCAACACGTATTCGCGCAGCGCCGACATCGTCGGATCGGCCCCGTCGGTGACGACGACCGCCTGCACGTGGCGCACGCCGCGGACGTCGCGCGCCCAGCGCACCGACGGCGTGCGCGGCGCGTGCAGCGTTTCCCTGAGTTCGCGCGCCAGCTTGCGGTCGGCGACATCGAAGGCGACCTGCGCCTGCGCGCCCGATGCGATCGCTGCCGCCGCGATTGCCAGCGCCAACACGCGCAAGGCGAGCGCGCGCAGGCGGTGGCGCAGAGCTGCGCGTTCGATCAACACCGTGAATTCGGTGAGCAGGATCATGGGTCGGTCCGGCAATTGGCGGCGATTTCGGTGGCTTGGATTTCGATGCAAACCGCGTCCAAATCAAAGAAGGGCTTCATCAATTCGGATGTAGGAATCCGGCCTACATCGTGTCTGTCGCCGCGCCACCGCGCCGGACCCTCGCACCGTTTGCGTCCCGCGACGGCGGAATCGCTGGATTCCTGGACGGCTTTCGGTGCGGCGACGCTTCGTCGAGCCGGTCTGGCTCATGAGGGCTTCGGTCCCGCCGTGGGACGAAATGACCGGTGAATCCGCCGCTTCTTCGCCCCGCGGGCGGGCGACGCGCCGCGACGCGCGGCCCGGACGGGCCGCGCCGGGCGCGCCTATCGGGGGCTAGCTGTTGGGCGTCGAGACGTCGTTTCCGTGCGCGGGCGAAGCGACTGATGGACAAGGGCACGTGACCGCCGCGGCTTTCAGTCCGGCGGCGCGCGGCGCGGCGAGCGCGCGGCGCGAATCACGTCGAGGCGCGTCGGTCGCGCGCACGCATGCACCGAAGATGCGCGCGCACGCAGGCCCGCTCGTCAGCCAGCGGAACTTAGCGGAGCGGCGCGCCCGGCTGCGTCGCGCGGCGCGACCGCATGAAAGCCGGGTCAGGTTTCCTTGCCGGACTGCGTGTCCGGCGGTTGCGGCACGCCCCGATCCTTGGCAGGTTCGGTGCCGGTGACCGAGCGCGCTGCCTTGCGCTGGCGCTTTTCTTCCTGCTTCTTCTTTTTCGCCAACTCGCGCTGCCGTTTCTCGAACGAATAATTGGTCCTTGCCAAGTCGGTGCTCCCGGTTGCGGATCGAAGCGACCCAAGCCGAGCATACGCCCGGCGAGGGGGCGAAAAAAAACCGCAGCGTGCGCTGCGGTTCGGTGCGAAAAAGGGTGCGCGTTACAGCGGGCGGATTTGCGACGCCTGCGGGCCTTTTTGGCCCTGCTTGACGACGAACTCGACGCGCTGGGCCTCTTTTAACGACCTGAAGCCGCCGCCCTGGATTTCCGAAAAGTGAGCGAACAGGTCGGCGCCGCCGTCATCGGGCGTGATGAAGCCGAAACCTTTTGCATCGTTGAACCATTTGACCGTACCTTGGGCCATGAGAACGTTCCTTGAACGAGTTAAGTAAAAAACGCGAGGCAAGACGCGCCGCGTGCCGACGATCAAGCAACGTGAACCCGGTCGAGTACCTCGCCGAC
>JAKANT010000088.1 GCA_021823635.1 Pseudomonadota bacterium | reverse complement strand
CCGGTCTGCCGGTCAGCCGCGATGCACCGCTGCGGCCGCCGGGTTCCTTGACGGCGCGCGCGCCGCTGGCCGATTGCGTCGATGCCGTGGCCGTGCTCGCCACGCGCGACGATGCGGCCACGCTGCTGATCGATGCGCGCGCACCCGAACGTTACGCGGGCGAGGTCGAGCCGATCGATCCGGTGGCGGGCCACATTCCCGGCGCCGTGAACCGCTTCTGGCAGGCCAACCTCGCCGACGGCCGCTTCAAGGACGCCGCGACCCTGCGCGCCGAGTTCGAGGCCCTGCTCGCCGGCCGCGCGCCGCGCAATGCGATACATCAGTGCGGCTCGGGCGTGACCGCCTGCCACAACGCGCTGGCGATGGAGATCGCCGGTCTGAGCGGATCGCGCCTGTATCCGGGATCTTGGAGCGAGTGGATCGCCGATGCGGCGCGTCCGGTAGCGAAAGGCCGCACGCCCTGAGCTCAGTGCATGGTCGCGGTGACGAGCGCGGCGATCACTACGCCGGCCAACACCAGCAGCACTTCAGGCAGCGAGTGGCGCAGCGACGAGCGCCGCATCATCTCAGGCAGCAGGTCGGATAGCGCGATGTAGATGAAACTGGCGGCGGCGATCGCCAGCGCATACGGCAGCAGCAGCCGCGTCGCGTCGAGCACGAAGTAGCCGATCACGCCGCCGGCCACCGCCGCGGCGCCGGCGATCAGGTTGAAGGCGAACGCGCGCCGCGGTGTGAAGCCGGCGTTCAGCAGGATCATGAAGTCGCCGACTTCGTGCGGGATCTCGTGCGCGATCACCGCTAGCGTGGCAGCCACCCCCAGCCCGACGTCGACCACGAACGCGGCGGCGATCAGCACGCCGTCGGCGAAATTGTGGAAGGCGTCGCCGATCAGCACCGGCCAGCCGCCGCGGCGCGCTTCGTGTGCATCGTGCCCACGGCCGTGGTGATGGGCGTCGCCTTCGTGGTGGTGCGTGTGATGGATCAGCGCCAGCTTCTCCAGCAGGAAGAACCCGAGGATGCCGCCGAGCAGCAGCCAACCGAGCACGAGCGGATCGGCCTCGCTGTGAAAGGCCTCCGGCAGCAGATGGGTGAAGGCGACCGTCAGCAGCAGTCCGGCCGATACGCAGACCAGCTTGTCGACCAGCGACGACAGCCAGCGGAAGCTCAGCCAAGCCGCCAGTGCGATCGACAGCACGGTGGAGGCGACGTTGGCGACGACGATGTAAGCGAGCGTGTTCGACACGTGGGCGTCCTTGCACGCCCACCATATCAAACGTGTCAAGCCCGGCCGGGGTCGGTGCCGCGCGCGCGGCCGGGCCGACCGCTCAGATCAACCGAGATGCGTACGGAACCACTCGACACAACGCTTCCAGCCGTCTTCGGCCGGCTCTTTGCGGTAGCTGGGCCGATAGTCGGCGTGAAACGCATGCGGTGCGTCCGGATAGAGGATGATCTCCGAGCGCGTGTTGCCGGCCGCTTTCAGCGCCGCGCGCATCCGCTCCACCGTGTCGTTCGGGATGCCGGCATCGGCCGCCCCGTACAGCCCGAGCACCGGGGCCTTGATCTGCTCCGCCACGTCGAGCGGTTGCTTGGGCGTCATCGGCGTCGAGTCGCCGACCACGCGGCCGTACCACGCGACGCCGGCCCTTACCTTCGGGTTGTGAGCGACATACAGCCAGGTGATGCGTCCGCCCCAACAGAAGCCCGTGATGCCGAGCCGGTTGGCGTCGCCGCCGTTGGCGGCGGCCCAAGCCGCGGTCGCGTCCAGGTCCGCCATCACCTGCGCGTCCGGAACCTTGGACACGATCTCCTTGAACAGCGTCGGGATGTCGGTGTACTTGGACGGGTCGCCCTGGCGCGCGTAGAGCTCGGGCGCGACCGCGAGGAAGCCGGCCTTGGCGAAGCGCCGGCACACGTCCTTGATGTGCTCGTGAACGCCGAAGATTTCCTGCACCACCAGCACCGTCGCCAGCCCGGTCTTGCCAGCCGGCTGCGCGCGGTAGGCCGGCAGCGTGCCGTCCTTCACCGGGATTTTTACCTCGCCGGCCGTCAGTCCCTGCGCATCGGTCACGATCATCGTCTGCGCGGCCACCGGCAGCACGGCGGCGGCGAAACCGGCCCCGAGCGAGGTCTTCACGAACCCGCGCCGGTCGAGCGTCTGCGCCGGCACCAGGCTATCGATCTCGGCCACGATCGCCGAAGTGTCTTCTTTCTGCATCTGGGACTCTCCTTGTTGTGATTGACGAGGGCCATGCGCGCCTCACCCTCCGACCGGCGCAGCCCGGAACAGTTTCCGCGATCACTACAATCGACGCATCCCCAAGACAGGGGCCGCGTCGCGTGCGAAGGCGCGGCCCTGCGTAGCGAAAAGTCGCCGATGCCATTCGATCCGGAATCGATCGCCCAGCGGTTTCGCCGCCTCGCGCCCGCGGCCGACCACTGCTCGCTGCGCGTAGTCGAGGAGCGTTCCGAATTCCTGTGCGTGCGACAGGACGTCGCCGAGCCGGCGCAAACGAGCGTCGACGTCGGCGCGATGGTCACCGTGATCGACGGCGACGGCATCGGCTACGCCGCGGCGAGCGACCTGTCGGATGCCGGGTTGTCGGCCACGATCGCGCGCGCGCACGAGTGGGCGAAGCTGGCGCGCGGCCGCAGCGTCTTTGCCGGCGCAACGCCGCAGCTTGCCGCCGCGCGCGGCGCGTATCGATCGCAGGTCGAAAA
Organism: Pseudomonadota bacterium; assembly: GCA_021823635.1. GTDB lineage: Bacteria > Pseudomonadota > Gammaproteobacteria > Burkholderiales > Burkholderiaceae_F > JAKANT01. The sequence goes on along the minus strand of JAKANT010000088.1, from coordinate 4,266 downwards.
GCGCGCGTGGCCCTCGAAGGCCGAGCGCTTCGAGCTGCTGCGGCAGGAAGCGGCCGCCTGCAAGATCGACGGTCGCATCGTCGACTGGGCGGCGCAGCTCTGGAGCACGCGACGCATGCAGTTGCTGGTCACCGCCGACGGCGGCGAAACGCTGCAGGAATGGACCTTCACCGTGCCCGGGCTGTACGTCACCGCGTTCGCCGACGGCCTGACACAGACACGCTCGTGGGGCGGGCGCAGCAACGGCTTCTGCCAGCAAGGCGGGTTCGAGGTGCTGGAGCGCGCCGGCTTCGCCGGCGCCGGCGCGCGCACCGCCGACGAAGCCCTGCAACTTCTGGCTGCGCCCAATTGCCCGAGCGGCCGGATGGACGTGATCCTGATGCCGGACCAGATGATGCTGCAGATCCACGAGTCGATCGGCCACCCGCTGGGGCTGGACCGCCTCCTGGGCGACGAGCGCAACTACGCAGGAACCAGCTTCGTCACGCTCGACATGTTCGGCAGCTATCGCTACGGCTCGGAGCTGCTGAACGTGACATTCGATCCGTACAAGCCGCACGAATTCGCCGGCTTCGCGTTCGACGACGAAGGCACACCGGCGACGCGCCAGTACCTGATCCGCGACGGCATCCTGCTGCGGCCGCTGGGCGGCACCCTGTCGCAGCAGCGCGCGCGGCGCAGCCGCGCCGACATCGAAGGTGTCGCCACCGCGCGCGCGTGCAACTGGAACCGGCCGCCGATCGACCGCATGTCGAACCTGAACGTCGAGCCGGGCAGCGCGACGCTCGACGAGATGATCGCCTCGATCGACGATGGCGTGCTGATGCAGACCAATACCTCGTGGTCGATCGACGACTCGCGCAACAAGTTCCAGTTCGGCTGCGAGTGGGGCCGGCGCATCCGCAACGGCAAACTGGCGGAAGTCGTGCGCAACCCGAACTATCGCGGCATCTCGGCGACCTTCTGGCGCTCGCTGGCGATGGTCGGCGACGAGTCGACGCTCGAGGTGTTGGGCACGCCGTACTGCGGCAAAGGCGAACCCAACCAGGCGATTCGCGTCGGTCACGCCAGCCCGGCGTGCAAGTTCACCGCTGTGGACGTCTTCGGCGCGGAGAAGTAACGCGCGATGAAGGAGCTGTTCTTCGAGCTGGCCGCGCACGCGATCGGCCAGTTGCGCGGCGAGCAGGTGCTGCTGGCGAACTTCGCCGGCGAAACGTCCGACTTCGTGCGCTTCAACCGCGCGCGCGTGCGGCAGCCGATGACGGTGGCGCAGGCGTACCTGTCGCTCACGCTGATTGAGGGCCGCCGCCGCGCGACGTTCAGGCTCGCGCTCACCCGCGACGCTCGAGCGGACCGCGACGCGGTCGCGCAGGCGGTGCGCGCGCTGCAGGACGAGCTGCCGACCCTGCCCGAGGATCCGTACCTGCTGTACGCGACCGAGGTGCGCGACACGGAACGCACGGCGGCCGGACGGCTGCCCGAGCCGGCGGCGGCGCTGCAAACCATCGTCGGCGCGGCCGGCGACAGCGATCTGGTGGGCATCTTCGCCAGCGGCCGCATCGCGCGCGGCTTCGCCAATTCGCTCGGGCAGCGCAACTGGCACGAGGTCGACTGCTTCAACTTCGAATGGTCGCTTTATCACGCCGGCGACAAGGCCGTGAAGTCGGCCTATGCGGGCGAGCACTGGGACGACGCTGAGGCAGTGCGCCGCATCGAGGTGACGCGCGCCCAGCTCGCCTACATGGTGCGCCCGCCCAAGCGCATCGAACCCGGCACCTACCGCGCCTATCTGGCGCCGGCGGCGGTCGACGAACTGCTGTGGATGCTGAACTGGGGCGGGGTGTCGGGCAAAGCGCAACGCACGAAGCAAAGCGCGCTGCAGCGGCTGGTCGACGGCGAGGCGCGGCTGTCGCCCAGGTTCTCGCTGCGCGAAAACACCGCGGCCGGACTCGCGCCCGCGTTCGACGAGGCGGGCTTCGTGAAACCGGCGCGGGTGGAGCTGATCGCCGGCGGCCTTCATGCCGGTGCGCTCGTGTCGCCGCGCACCGCACGCGAATACGGCATTGCCGCCAACGGCGCCAACGACGACGAGGCGATGTGCTCGCTCGACGTCGACGGCGGCGATCTGCCGGCGGCCGACGCGCTCGCCGCACTCGGCACCGGCGTGTTCATCGGCAACCTGTGGTACCTGAACTATTCGGACCGCCCCAACGGCCGCATCACGGGACTCACCCGCTTCGGCACCTTCTGGGTCGAGGCAGGACGAATCGTCGCGCCGCTGGCGGTGATGCGCTTCGACGATACGCTGTACCGCATGCTCGGCGACAACCTGATCGATCTGACGCGCGAGCGCGAGTGGATCCTGAACTCGGGCACCTACGAGCAGCGTTCGGTCGAGACGAGCCGGGTGCCGGGCGCGCTGCTGGCGGCGCTGACGTTCACGCTCTGAGCTCAGCCCTCGGCCGCTAATAACGCGCCCGAGAACGCGGCGCGCAGCGTCAGCACGACGAGCGCCGCGATCACGAGGGTGGCGGCCGCGGCGAGCGCGCCCGCCAGCGCGAGCGCGAGCGGCGAGCCGAGGCGTTGCGCGAACTCGAAGCTCGCCACTGTGGCCGCCGCCAGCGGAAACGAGTAAGCCCAAGACGATGGGAAGAACGGCAGGCGCGCGAAGTGCGGCAGCTTGGTGGCCAGCAGCAGCAGTGTCAGCAGCATGACGTAGAACAGGACGCGCGCGAACGCGTCGAAACTGTCGGTCAGCCGCAGATACGCGAGGAAGCCGACCGCGGGCGGTGCCAGCAGGATGAAGATCGTCGGCGCCAGCCGCTGCGGCAGCGGCTCGTGGAAGAACAGCCGATACAGGATCAACGCCAGCAAAATCGGCCAGAAGAAGATTCCGACCGAGAAGAAAAACCAGCTCGGCTCGAGGTAGCCGAACTCGACGCCCGCCAACGGCACCAGGATATTGCCGACCACGGGGATGAACCAGGCCGGATTGAGCGCGGCGAGCGGCAGACTGGGCGCCAGTATCCAGCGCCGCAGCGCGACCAGCGTCAACGCGAGGTGCGCCACGGCGCCGATCGCCCACAATGGCAGCGCCAGGGCGGGCAGCGGGCGTGCCAGCAGCGTGCCGAACAAAATCAGCGCGATCGAGATCGCGGCAAAGAAGTTCAGCTTGACCGGATGGCGCCAGTCGCCGATCGCCGCGTCCGGGAAGCGCGACGCGCGCAGGATCGCCGCGCCGCCGATCAGCACGAACGCGACGGCCGCCAGCGCGCCAGGCAGCCACCACGAACCGGACGGAAGCCACGCGACCGACTCGGCGCGGCGCCACGCGAGCGCCAGCCCTGCGAGTCCCATCACCGACGCGAACAGACCGATCGGCAGGTGTTTCAGCGAAGGCGGCTCGGTTGTGCTCATGGCGCGATTATCGCGTCGCCAAGGCAAAGCACGTGTGAACCGGATCACTGCGCACTCAGTGCGCCTCGTCCCAGTTGGCGCCGACGCCGACATCGACGACCAACGGCACCCGCAGTTGCGCCACGCCGCACATCAGTCGCGGCACTTCGGCACGCACGCGCGCCAGCTCCAGCTCCGGCACCTCGAACACCAGCTCGTCGTGCACCTGCATGATCAACCGCGTGCCGAGTTCCTCCTGCCGCAACCAGCGCGCCACCGCGATCATCGCCATCTTGATCAGGTCGGCCGCGGTGCCCTGCATCGGCGCGTTGATCGCCGAGCGCTGCGCGGCGGCGCGGCGCGGGCCGTTCGGGGAGTGGATTTCCGCCAGCCACAGCCTGCGCCCGAAGGCGGTGCTGACGTAGCCCTGGCTGCCCGCCTGTTCACGCGTGCGCTCCATGTACGCGGCCACTCCGGGGTAGCGGGCGAAGTAGCGCTCGATGTAGACCTGCGCGGCGTCGCGCTCGATGCCCAGGTTGCGCGCCAGCCCGAAGGCGCTCATGCCGTAGATCAGCCCGAAGTTGATCACCTTGGCCATGCGCCGCTGGTCGCTGCTGACTTCCGCGGGAGCCACGCCGAAGATCTCCCCGGCGGTCGCGCGGTGGATGTCCTCGCCGGCGGCGAAGGCCTTGAGCAGCCCCTCGTCCTGCGACAGGTGGGCCATGATGCGCAACTCGATCTGCGAATAGTCGCTCGACGCGATGCGACAGCCCGGCGGCGCGACGAAGGCCTCGCGAATGCGCCGGCCCTCGGGGGTGCGAACCGGGATGTTCTGCAGGTTCGGTTCGTTCGAAGCCAGGCGTCCGGTCA
>JAKANT010000087.1 GCA_021823635.1 Pseudomonadota bacterium | reverse complement strand
CGGGGACCACCTCGCCGCGGTGGCGGTGAACCAGCGCGCCAACGCGGCGCTGCACCCGCAGGCGCACATGAAGAAGCCGATCACGATGGACGGATGTGCGCCAGTCTAAGGTGATCGCCTCGTCGCTGCGCATGCTCGACTGCTGCCTCGTCTCCGACGGCGCGGCGGCGGTGATCGTCAGCGCCGCGGAGACCGGGCGCGACCGCCCCAAACGCGCGGTCGAGCTGCTCGGCACCGGCGCAGGCCATACCCATGAGTACATCTTCGCCGCGCCGTCGCTGGTGGACTTCGGCTGCCGCGAATCGGTCGCCGACGCGCTCGGCCACGCAGGGCTCGAGCACGGGGTGACGTCGATTGCGCGCTCATCTACGACTGTTTCACCAGCACGCTGATCATCACGCTCGAGTCGATGGGCTTCTACGAGCGCGGCGCGGCGCGCCCGGCGGCCTTGGCCGGCGAGTTCGCGATCGGCGGGCGCTTCCCGGTCAACATCAACGGCGGGCTTCTGTCCTACGGCTCCTCGGGCGCGGCCGGCGGCATGTTCCACGTCGTCGAGGCGGTGCGCCAGCTGCGTGGCGAATGCGGGCCGCGGCAGGCGAAGGGCGCGGAGGTTGCGCTCGCGCACACGCTCGGCGGCATCTTCTCGGGCAACTGCTCGCTCGTCATGGGGAGAGCATGAGATGACCGATGTTCGGTTCAAGCCGGTCCCCGTACCCGATGCCATCAGCCGTCCGTATTGCGAGGGCGCCAACCTCGGCGAGTTCCGCTACCAGCGCTGCGCCGCCTGCGGCAAGGCTCAGTTCCAGCCGCGATCGGCCTGCGTGTATTGCCACGCCACCGATCTGCGCTGGCAGAAGGCGGCCGGCGGCGGGCGCATCGCGAGCTTCTCGGTGATCCACCGCGCGCCTCTGCCTTCGTTCAAGGGCGATACACCCTACGTGCTGGCGCTGGTCGACCTCGACGAAGGCATCCGGTTCATGTGCAACGTGTTGAACTGCGACCCCGCCACGGTGCGCATCGGCATGCCGGTGCGCGTGTGTTTCGAGACGCGCTCGGGCAGCGACCAGAAGATCCCGCAGGTGGAACCGGCATGACTCAGCAAGCCCTCTTCGACTTCGACCACTACGAGCCAGGCAAGCATTACGGCACGCGCGACCTCGGCCTGCGAGACCCCGCGCGCGAGCATGCGCATGCCGCGCCGGCGCCGGGCTTCCAGTTGCCTGAAGTCGCGTTTGTACCGTCTCGTCGCCATGCACACCCTCCGTGCAGTTGACTGCCGAAACAGCGCACGGGCCGACGAAACGGTTGTCAGGCATTTATCAAAAGATCAGTAGGAATTCTCAATAGGCAAGCATTACGGCGCGCGCGAGTTCATCGTCGACGCGTCGACGATGGCGAAGTGGCGCGGCGTCTACCCCGACGACGCCGACGCTGGCGTGAAGCCGGGGGGATGTTGGCGATGATCGTCATCGACGCCGTGCTCTCGCTCAACTTGCCGCGCCCACCCGGCGGCGTGCACGGCGGCCAGACCTTCGACATCCGGCGCATGCCGCGCATCGGCGAGACGCTGCGCACCGACGTGTGGTGCCTCGACAAGGAGATCAAGAAGGATCGCAAGTGGGTGCGCGTGCGCAGCGAGACGCGCGCCGTCGGAACGAACGAATTGCTGTTCACCGGCGTCATGACGACGCTGGTGGCGCAGTAGAGGGGACAGCCCGTGCAGGCGCAGCTGAAGCCGTCGAGCAAGCATGTCGACTTCGACACCATCCTGAAGTACGCGGCGGTGACGAACGACTGCAACCCGATCCACGTCGACAAGGAGTTTGCCGCCAAGAGCCCCATGGGCGGCATCATCGCCCACGGCAGCATGTCGCTGGCGCTGATCTGGCAAGCCTTGCGGAACACGGTTGGCGTCGATGCGCTGAACCGCATACACTTTTAATCCGCTTCGTGCAGCCGGTCCGCATCGACGACGACGTGACCGGCGGCGGCGAGCTGCGCGTTGGCAACACGCCGCCCGTCTACGAGGTTTGGGTGCGCATTAACAAGGGGGAGGACGTGATCAAAGGCGCGGCCGCGATGAAGTCGACGGAGGCAGCAGCATGAGCCTGAAGCGCAGCGCCAGCATCGCCGGCGCCTACGAACACCCGATCCGCCGCGCCGACGACAAGTCGGTCGCGCAGCTGCACGCCGAGGTGGCGCGCGGCGCGCTCGCCGACGCCGGGCTCTCGCTTGCCGACGTCGACGGGTATTTCTGCGCCGGCGACGCGCCGGGGCTGGGCGCGCTGTCGATGGTCGACTACCTCGGCCTGCGGGTGCGCCATGTGGACACCACCGAGACCGGTGGCTCGTCCTACGTGGTACATGTGGCGCATGCCGCGGCGGCCATCGCCGCCGGACGCTGCAACGTGGCCCTGATCACGCTTGCCGGCCGCCCTAAAGCCGAGGGCATGGCTACGGGCACTGCGCCGCGCAACTACGGCCCCGCGCCCGACGTGCCGTTCGAGCTGCCCTACGCGCCGACCACGGTGAACATGTACGCGATGGCGGCGATGCGCCACATGTACGAATACGGTACCACGAGCGAGCAGCTCGCGTGGATCCGCGTCGCCGCGTCGCACCACGCGCAGCACAACCCGCACGCGATGTTACGCGACGTGGTGACCGTGAAGGACGTGCTCGACTCGCCGATGATCGCCGACCCGCTGCACCGGCTCGACTGCTGCGTGATCAGCGACGGCGGCGGCGCCCTCGTCGTCGTCAGACCCGAGATCGCACGCAGCCTGAAGCGCCCGGTGGTCAACGTGCTGGGCACCGGCGAGTACCTGCGCGCGCAAAGCGGCGGCAAGGTCGACCTGCTGACCACCGGCGCGGCCTGGAGCGGCAAGGCCGCCTTCGCCGAGGCCGGGGTGAAGCCTGCCGACATTCAGTACGCGTCGATCTACGACAGCTTCACGATCACGGTGCTGCTTACGCTCGAGGATCTCGGCTTCTGCGAGAAGGGGCAGGGTGGCCGCTTCGTCGCCGACGGCAACCTGATCGCGGGCACCGGGCGGCTACCGTTCAATACCGATGGCGGCGGCCTGTGCAACAACCATCCCGGCAACCGAGGCGGCATGACCAAGGTCATCGAGGCCGTGCGCCAGCTGCGCGGCGAAGCGCATCCAAAGGTGCAGGTGCCGAACTGCACGCTCGCTCTGGTTCACGGCACCGGCGGCTCACTCGGCACCCGGCACGGCAGTGCCACCCTCATCCTGGAGCGCGCATGAGTCTGATGATCGGCCGACGCACGATGCCGGCGCCCACCGTCTACCCCGAGACCCGCCCGTTCTGGGAAGCCGCCGCCGAGGGCCGACTGCTCGTCAAGCGCTGCGACGACTGCGGCGTGTGCCACTACTACCCGCGCGACGGCTGCCCGTTCTGTGGCAGCGTGCGCACGAGCTGGCGCGAGGCGAGTGGCATCGGTACGGTCTACAGTTTCAGTGTGATGCGCCGCGCCGAGGTGCCCTACATCGTGGCCTATGTGACGCTCGAGGAAGGCCCAACGATGCTGACCAACATCGTCGACACCGATGCCGACGCGGTGCGCATCGGCCAGCGCGTGGCGGTACGTTTCCAGTCGACCGTAAGCGGGCCGCCGATGCCGGTGTTCGTGCCGGCCTGAGATCTCGGCCCGCGCGCTCGATCAGCCTGGCCAGGCGCTTCCAGTGCCCAAGCGCATGCTGATCGCCGCGCGGCGACCTCGCCGTAAGCGTCCGGCCGCGGCATCTGTGATTTGAGTCGGCGCTGCGGCACGATGGCGTGCCGGTGGGGCCGCGCAGGTGTCCACCCAGGAGCGATGGTGGACACCAAGCACAAGTCAAGTCAGCACGCCAAGCGCCAGAGGCCGGTCGTACGCCGCAGGCACAGCCCGGCGTTCAAGCAGCGCCTGATCGAGCAGTCGCTGATGCCGGGCGCGTCGGTCGCGCGCATTGCGCTGGACAACGGCGTCAACACGAATCTGCTGTTCAAGTGGCGCCGGCAGCACGTGCGCGCGATGCGGCCCGCTCCGTCATCGCTGCTGACGGTCATCTTGAACGAACCACGGGGCAAGGCCGACGCGCCCGTCGCGATGCCGGCGGCACGCATGGCCGCCGGCAGCGTCATCGAAGTGGAGTTGCCCGCCGGCCGCATCCGTATCCGAGGCGCGGTCGACGTGCCGGCGCTGCGCGTCGTGCTGCAGATGCTGGCGCCGGCCGCATGATCGGATTGCCCGCTGGCACGCGGATCTGGTTGGCGGCCGGCATCCCCGACATGCGCAAGGGCTTCGATGGTCTGGCCGCGCTCGTGCAAACGCAGCTCGCGGAGGATCCGTTCTCGGGACACGTGTTCGTCTTCCGCGGCCGCCGCGGCGATCGGGTCAAGCTTTTGTGGTGCAGCGGCGACGGCTTGTGTTTGTTCGCCAAGCGGCTCGAGCGTGGCCGCTTCGTTTGTCCGCAGGCCGCCGGCGGCACGGTGTCGTTGACCGGGGCGCAACTGTCGATGCTGCTCGAAGGCATCGACTGGCGCCGGCCCGCGCGCAAGTGGCAGCCGACGAGGGCGGCATAACAACAGCGACGCGGGTTGGCGCGTGCAACGCGTGCATTGCGCGCGCAGTGCAGATACAGTCGCGCGCATGCCGCGTGCGCCTGCCCCGACTGCGGCGGGGAACTGAAGAAGATCGGCGAGGACGTCGCCGAGCAGCTCGAGTTCATTGCCGAGCACTTCAAGGTGATCCGTCATGTGCGACCCAAGTTCGCCTGCGCCAAGTGTTCCACCCTCGTGCAGGCGCCGGCACCGTCCCGCCCGATCGACAAGGGGCTGGCGGGTCCCGGGCTGCTCGCGCACGTGGCGGTGTTCAAGTACCTCGACCATTTGCCGCTGTACCGGCAGAGCGAGATCTACGCACGGCAAGGCGTCGACCTGGACCGGTCCACGCTGGCCGATTGGATCGGCGGCATCGCGCGGCTCGTCAGTCCTCTATCCGAGTTGATCGGCCGCTACGTCACCACAGCCAGCAAGGTCCACGCCGACGACACGACGGTGCCGGTGCTCGATCCGGGACGAGGCCGAGCCAAGACCGGGCGCCTGTGGGTCTATGTGCGCGACGATCGGCCGGCGGGCAGCAAAGATTCGCCGGCGGCGTACTACCGCTACACGCCCAGCCGCGAAGGCAGGCATCCGTGCGAGCACCTGAAGCGCTTTGCCGGCACGCTGCAGGCCGACGGCTTCAGTGGGTTCGACGGGCTGTACGAAGGCGGGCGTGTGGTTGAAGCCGCGTGTTGGGCGCATGCGCGGCGCAAGTTCTACGACCTGCACGCCGCGACCAAGTCGCCGCTGGCGGCCGAAGCGCTCGGGCGCATCCAGGCGCTGTATGCGATCGAAGGGCAGATCCGCGGCCGACCGCCGGATGAGCGCCAGCAGGTGCGCCAGGCGCGCGCCGGTCCGCTGCTTGAAGGACTGAAGCAGTGGCTGCAGGCCACGCTGGCCACGGTGTGGGCGAAGTCGGAGCTGGCCGGCGCGATCGGCTATGCACTGAAACGGTGGACGGCGCTGACGCGCTATCGCGACGACGGCGCCATCGAAATCGATAACAACGCCGCGGAACGCGCGCTGCGTGCGCCGGTGCTGTCGCGCAAGAACTTCCCGTTCGCCGGCGCGGATTCGGGCGGTGAGCGGGCAGCCGTGCTGTACACGCTGCTGGAGACGGCCAAGCTCAACGCGCTGAATCCGGAGGCGTACCCGCGCTTCGTGCTTCAGCGCATCGCCGTGCAGCCCGTCAACCGACTCGACGAGCTGCTGCCCTGGAACGACGCACGCGAACTCGCCCGCGACGATCGGCTCGCCGCCTGAAGTTCGGCACCGCCGTCAACATGCGGTGGCCGGACGCTTACACCTCGCCTGCAGGCCGGTCCGGGCCGCGGACTCACACCACGCGGCCGGACACGATCCGCACTGGGCGCGCAGCGCGTCGAGCGTCAGCGCGATCTGCGGTGGCAGGGCCGGCGATCGCGCCAATGGCCACCCGACACCGCGCCGGACCGGCGGGCCGGGGCTGGCGATGCGCCGTTCAAGCCAGCCACCGCTTGCGGCGCCGATAGTGCTTGATGTCCTTGAAATCCTTGCCCCCGGCGCCGCCGAGGTAGGCATCGCGGATATCGGGGTTGTTGCGCAGCACCTCGGCCGTGTCGTGCATGACGACCCGGCCGTTTTCGATGAGGTAGCCGTGCGAAACGACGTCGAGCGCCGCGATCGCGTTCTGCTCGACCAGCAGAATGGACATGCCCTCTTCGCGGTTGATGCGTTTTAGGATGTCAAAGATCTCCGCAACGATCATCGGCGCCAGGCCGAGACTCGGCTCGTCGAGCATCAGCAGCTTGGGCTGGGTCATCAACGCGCGCCCGATCGCGAGCATCTGTTGCTCGCCGCCGGACAGGTATCCCGCCTTGGCCGTGCGGCGCTGGTGCAGGCGCGGAAAGTAGGCGTAAACGCGGTCACGGTTGCGTGCCAGGTCACGCCCACCGTGCACCGCCGACGCCGCGATCAAGTTCTCGTCAGGCGTCAGGTGCTCGAACACGCGCCGGCCCTCGAGCACCTGGACGATTCCGAGCTTCACGCGGTCCTGCGGCGGCAGCTTAGCGATGTCCACGTCGAGGAAGCGGACATCGCCGCGGGTGATCTCGCCCCGCTCTGCCTTGAGCAGCCCGCTCACCGCCTTCAGCGTCGTACTCTTACCCGCCCCATTGGCGCCGAGCAGGGCCACCATGCCGCCCTTGGGTACCTCGATCGAGACGCCCTTGATGGCAAGAAACACCTGATCGTAGATGACCTCGATGTTGTTGAGCGTGAGCGCGTTGGTCATCGGTTTCACGGAAGGACGCGTTCGGGACGCATGCTACTTCGTGCTGGCCTTGGCGAACTCGGCCGAGTGCGCCTTCACCAGCGTGTTGACAAGGCTGGTGTAGTCGGCGAACCAGTCGGTCTGTGGCACCCA
>JAKANT010000086.1 GCA_021823635.1 Pseudomonadota bacterium | reverse complement strand
CGATCTCGCCGGGTCGTGCGCCGCGTAGGCGTCTAGCGGCAGATGCGCGAAATAGCGATCGGCCGCTTCAGATTCGGGGTCGACATCGGCGGGCAATTCGGCTTCGATCAGATCCAGTTCGGCGTTGAAGCGCTCGAAGGCGTCTTCGAGCGTTCGCTCCCACTCGGCGCGGTGCAGCCCGGCATGTAGCCTGGCGTCGAAAGGGGGGCAGCCGTCGGCTTCGCCATCGAGCATGTCGAGCTTGTGCGTGAACTCGTGGATCACCACGCTGTACGGGGCCGGCTCGCGGCCGGCACGCGCCGCATCGTCCCACGACAGGATCAGTGGCCCGCCTTCCCACGCTTCGCCGGACAGCGGTTCTTCGTACTCGTGCACGACGCCGTCGTCGTCGGCGAGGCGGCGCGGCACGACGAATTCGCCCGGATACACGACGATGCTCTTCCAGCCGCGATACCAGTGCAGCCCCAGTTCGAGGATTGGCAGACAGGCCTGGATCGCGATGTGCAATTGGATCGCGGCGGTCAACTGCAGGCCTCCGGCGCCCGCCATTTCCTTGCTGGCCAGGAATTCGCCCACCAGCGCACGCAAACGATCGCGCTGCTCGGCGGTCAAACGGGCCGCAAAGGGCACGGCGGCGAGCGCGGCGCTCCAGGCGTCGTCGGGAACTTCGACCGCGGTCGGCGCCAGGCGGCGCAACAGGGTCTTCAACATGAGGCGATTGTGCCGCAGCCCGTTCCCATAAATAATGCGACGAGTCGAGGAGAACGCGATGGCCGCGGTGCGCGGCGCTGAAGAGGTCGGGTTCGATGCCGGCGCGGCGACGGCGGCGCTCGATCCGGCCGCCGCGCGCTCGATCATCGCGCCGCTGTACGGCGAGCGGACATTGACCACCGGCGAGCCGCTCGCCGCGCACGCCGACGGCATCGCGGCGATCGTGCGGCCGCTGCGCGACGATGCCGACTTGCTCTGCGCGGCGTACCTGTTCGCGGCGCACGACGTGGTGCGCGACGCCGACGACTGGCTGCGCAGCCGTTTCGGTGCCGGCGTGGCGCAACTGGTCTCGGACCTGCGCACCCTGATGCGGCTGTCGGAGCGCACGCGTCCGCGCGGCGCCGACGACGCGGCCCAGGCCGAGGCGCTGCGCAAGATGCTGCTGGCGATGGTCAACGATCTGCGGGTGGTGCTGCTGCGGCTGGCCTCGCGCCTGCAGACGCTGCGCTTCTTCGCCGCCGCACGGCGCAGCGACGTCGCCGACTTCGCGCGCGAGACGCTGCAACTTTACGCGCCGCTGGCGAACCGGCTTGGCATCTGGCAACTGAAGTGGGAGCTGGAAGACCTGGCGCTGCGCTTCCTCGAACCCGAGACGTACAAGCGCATCGCCGCCTGGCTCGACGGCAAACGCGCTGAGCGCGAACGCTTCATCGAGCGGGCGCAGCAAGAACTGAGGGCGATGCTCGCGGCCGCCGGCATCGAAGGCGAAGTATCCGGGCGGCCCAAGCACATCTACAGCATCTGGCGCAAGATGACGGCGAAAGGGCTCGCTTTCGACGAGCTGTACGACGTGCGCGCGCTGCGCGTGATCGTCGGCACGGTGGCGCAGTGCTATCAGGTGCTGTCGCTGGTGCAGGCGCGCTGGACGCCAATCGCGGCCGAGTTCGACGACTACATCGCCAAACCGAAGCCGAACGGTTATCAATCGCTGCACACCGTGGTGATCGACGACGGCGGCAAGCCGCTCGAGATCCAGATCCGCACGCGCCGCATGCACGAGTTCGCCGAGCTCGGGGTCGCGGCGCATTGGCGCTACAAGGAGGGGCAGGCCGGCAAGGAAGCGACGAGGGACGACCAGCGCATCGCCTGGCTGCGCCAGCTGCTGGCATGGCGCCAGGACGTCGATGCTCCCCAAGGACGGCGCGTCGCGGCCGACGACCGCATTTACGTGCTGACGCCACAGGCCAAGGTGGTCGAGCTGCCGGCCGGCAGCACGCCGATCGACTTCGCGTATCACGTTCACACCGACCTCGGCCACCGCTGCCGCGGCGCGCGCGTCGATGGGGCGATGGTGCCGCTGAACACGCCGCTCGTGACCGGGCAGACGGTCGAGATCATCGCCGCCAAGTCGGGCGGCCCCAGCCGCGACTGGCTCAATCCGGAACTGGGTTATTTGGCCAGCGCGCGCTCGCGTACCAAAGTGCGGCAGTGGTTCAACGCGCTCGAGTTGCAGCAGACGATCGCGGCCGGGCGCGAGATCCTCGAAAAAGAACTGCAGCGGCTCGGGAAGACCGCGGTCAAGCTGGAAGACCTGGCCCGTCGGCTCGGGTTCGCCAGCGTCGACGAGCTGTGCGCGGCGGTGCCGAAAGAGGAATTCAACCTGCGCTCGATCGAGCAGGCGCTTGCCGCCACGCCGGCGGCGGCCCCGGCGCCGGCGCCGCTGATCGGCAAGCCGCGGGAAGCGCCGCCTGCCAAGGGCCGGGTGCTGGTGGTCGGCGTCGACTCGCTGCTGACGAGCCTGGCCCGCTGCTGCCGGCCGGTGCCGCCGGATGACATCGTCGGCTTCGTCACGCGCGGCAAGGGCGTCTCGATCCACCGCGCCGGCTGCGCCAATGCCCAGGCCTTGGCGCGGCGACAGCCCGAACGCGTGATCGAAGTCGCTTGGGGGGCCGATCGCGACGCGGTCTATCCGGCCGAGATCTTCGTCCTCGCGCAGGACCGGCAGGGGCTTTTGCGCGACATCTCCGAAGTACTCGCGCGCGAGAAGCTGAACGTAATCGCCGTCAACACCGCCAGCCACCGTGGCGAGGCGAGGATGTCGTTTACGGTCGAAGTCGCCGATGGCACCGCGCTGCGCCGTGCGCTGGCGCAGGTGGCCGAAGTGGGCGGCGTGTTGTCGGTGCGCCGGCGCTGACCCTCAAGAGGCGAGCGCGCGCGGCTGCGCAGAGGCGCTCGTGTATCATGCCGCCCGCTTAGGCGCGTAGCTCAGCTGGTTAGAGCACCACCTTGACATGGTGGGGGTCGGTGGTTCGAGTCCACTCGCGCCTACCACGGCGAAAGGGCGAGCAATGACGCTCCGAACTACGTTCACCGAAGGTTGACGGCTTCGGACGAGTTGGCCTTTGAAACGAAAAGTGCGGCTCGCCCGCACTTTTTTTTTGCTGAGGATGGCGATGATTTCGATCCAGCTGCCCGACGGTTCGCGCCGCACGTTCGACCGCCCGGTCACCGTGGCCGAGGTCGCGGCGTCGATCGGCCCGGGCCTGGCCAAGGCAGCGCTGGCCGGCAAGGTCGACGGCCGGCTGGTCGATACGTCGTTCGTGATCGACCGCGATGCGCAAGTGGCGGTCGTCACCGACAAAGACCCGGAAGGTCTCGAAATCCTGCGTCACTCCACCGCCCATCTGCTCGCCTATGCCGTCAAGGAGCTGTTTCCGGACGCGCAGGTGACGATCGGCCCGGTGATCGAGAACGGCTTTTACTACGACTTTTCGTACAAGCGGCCGTTCACGCCGGAGGATCTGGCGGCGATCGAAAAGAAAATGGCGGAACTGGCGGCGAAGAACGAACCGGTCGTGCGCGAAGTGTGGAAGCGCGACGACGCGGTGAAATTCTTCGAGTCGATCGGCGAGAAGTACAAGGCCGAGATCATCGCTTCGATTCCCGCCGACGAGCCGATTTCGCTGTACCGCGAAGGCAACTTCGTCGACCTGTGCCGCGGCCCGCACGTGCCGTCGACCGGCAAGCTCAAGGTGTTCAAGCTGATGAAGGTGGCCGGCGCGTATTGGCGCGGCGATTCGCGCAACGAGATGCTCCAACGCATCTACGGCACGGCGTGGGCGCGAAAGGACGAGCAGGACGCTTATCTGAAGATGCTCGAGGAAGCCGAGCGGCGCGACCATCGCAGGCTCGGACGCGAACTCGATCTTTTCCACTTCCAGGACGAGGCGCCGGGCCTGGTGTTCTGGCACCCGAAGGGCTGGGCGATCTGGCAGCAGGTCGAGCAGTACATGCGCGCCGTGTACCGGGACAACGGCTATCTGGAGGTGCGCGGCCCGCAGATCCTGGACCGCTCGTTGTGGGAGCGCTCCGGGCATTGGGAGAAGTACCGCGAGAACATGTTCACGACCGAATCGGAGAATCGGATCTACGCGGTCAAGCCGATGAACTGCCCCGGCCACGTGCAGATCTACAACGCCACTTTGCACAGCTACCGGGAACTGCCGCTGCGCTACGGCGAGTTCGGCGCCTGCCACCGTAACGAGCCGTCCGGTTCGCTGCACGGCCTGTTGCGCGTGCGCGGCTTCACGCAGGACGACGGCCACATCTTTTGCACCGAGTCGCAGATCCTCGACGAGTGTGTCGCTTACACGGCGCTGGTGCAGAAGGTGTACCGGGACTTCGGCTTCGAGCACATCCTCTACAAAGTGGCCACGCGGCCCGAAAAGCGCATCGGGTCCGACGAGATCTGGGACAAGGCCGAGCACGCGCTGATGGAATCATTGCGGCGCTCGGGCGTGGCGTTCCAAATCTCGCCGGGCGAGGGCGCGTTCTACGGGCCGAAGATCGAGTACACGCTGAAGGACGCGATCGGCCGCGAATGGCAGTGCGGCACGATGCAGGTCGACTTTTCGATGCCGGGTCGGCTCGGCGCGGAGTACGTCGCCGAAGACAACACGCGCCAGGTGCCGGTCATGCTGCACCGGGCGATCATCGGCTCGATGGAGCGTTTCATCGGCATGCTGATCGAGCACTATGCCGGAGCGATGCCGCCCTGGCTGGCACCGGTGCAAGCGGTCGTCGCCAATATCTCCGAAGGGCAGTCGTCGTACGCCGCCGAGGTGACTCAAGCATTGAAAAAACAAGGCTTTAGAGTCGAAGCCGATTTGCGCAACGAAAAGATCAGCTATAAGATCCGCGCCCTCAGTTTGCAGAAGGTTCCGTACATCCTGGTCGTCGGCGACAAGGAGATGCAGACTGAGAAGGTGGCCGTGCGCGCCCGGGGCGGCGTCGATCTGGGAGTGATGTCCCGCGACGAGTTCGCGGCGCGATTGTCGGAGGACATCGCGCAGCGGCGCCAGGTGGGCGGCACGGCTTAGTTTTTGACCCTTGGGGAGCGCAAGACCATCGCACAGGAACGCACGCATCGGATCAACGGGGAGATTTCGGCGCCCGAAGTCCGGTTGATCGGAGTCAACGGCGAGCAGCTCGGCGTCGTCAGGCTGGCCGAGGCGTTCAGGCTGGCCGAGGAAGCCGACGTCGATTTGGTCGAGATTGCGCCGACGGCCGTGCCGCCGGTTTGCCGCCTGATGGACTACGGCAAGTTCAAGTATCAGGAGCAAAAGAAGGCGCACGAGGCGCGGCAAAAGCAAAAGATCATCGACGTCAAGGAAATCAAGTTCCGGCCGGCGACCGACGACCACGATTACCAGACCAAGGTCCGCAAGCTGCAGGAGTTCCTCGAAGAAGGCGACAAGGCGAAGGTGACGATGCGGTTCCGCGGACGCGAAATGGCGCATCAGGAACTGGGGCTCAAGGTGCTCGAGCGTGTGCGCCAGGATCTCGAGGCGGTGGCGCAGGTCGAGACGATGCCGCGGCTCGAGGGTCGACAGATGGTGATGGTGCTGGCGCCGAAGAAGAAAAAGTAGGGATTGGTTTCGTAGGACGTGCCGGCGCCCGTGCCGGTGCGAAACAAGTGAAGGCGGGCTCGAAGTCTCGATTGCGGGCGCCCGCCGTCATCGAAGAAAGGAGGGCGAGATGCCCAAGTTGAAGACGAAGAAAAGCGCGGCGAAACGCTTTTTCGTGCGAGCCAGCGGTTCGATCAAACGCGCGCAGGCGTTCAAGCGCCATATCCTGACCAAGAAGACGACCAAGGCCAAACGGCACCTGCGTGGCCCGGTCGAGATCCATCCGGCCGACGCCGCCGTGGTGCGGCGCATGTTGCCGTACGCCTGACGGGAGGAACGCATGCCTCGAGTCAAACGTGGCGTCACCGCGCGCGCCCGGCACAAGAAGGTTCTGGCCCAGGCGAAGGGCTATACGCAGCGGCGCAAGAGCGTGTTTCGCGTCGCCAAACAGGCGGTGATGAAGGCGGGGCAGTATGCCTACCGCGACCGCCGGCAGAAAAAGCGCGTTTTCCGCGCGCTGTGGATCGCACGCATCAACGCCGCCGTGCGCGAGCAGGGGCTGACCTATTCGGCATTCATCGCCGGCCTGAAGAAAGCCGCGATCGAGATCGACCGTAAGGTGCTCGCCGACATGGCGGTGCTGGATAAGCCGGGCTTCGCGGCGATCGTCGACAAGGTCAAGGCCGGGCTCGCCGCCTAATCGACGCGCCCGGCGGGCGCCGCTCATAACGTCGGGGCCTGGCCGCAGCGGCGGGCCCCGTTTCCGCGTTTATGGACGAACTCGAACGACTCGTTGCAACGGCACGTTCGGCCTTCGCGGCCGTCACCACCCCGGCCGCGCTGGAAAACGAAAAGGCGCGCTTTCTCGGCAAGGCCGGCAGCATCACGGCGCTGCTGAAAGGGCTAGCCACGCTGCCGCCCGAAGAGAAGCGCGCGGCCGGGGCGCGCATCAATGCGGCCAAGGAGGCGATCGAACGCCTTCTCGCCGAGCGCCGGGCCGCGCTGGCGGAGGCCGAACTCGCGGCGCGGCTCGCGCAGCAGGCGATCGACGTAACGCTGCCGGGCCGCAAGCGCAGCGCCGGCGGCCTGCATCCGGTGGTCCGTACGTGGATGAGGATCGAAGAGATCTTCGCGTCGATCGGCTTCGACATCGCCGACGGCCCCGAGATCGAGACCGATTGGTACAACTTCACCGCGCTGAACAACCCGGAGAATCATCCGGCGCGGTCGATGCAGGACACCTTTTACGTCGACGCTCGCGACGCTGAGGGCAAGCTGCTGCTTTTGCGCACCCATACTTCGCCGATGCAGGTGCGGTACGCGCGCATGCACAAGCCGCCGATCAAGGTGATCGCGGCCGGCCGAACGTATCGGGTCGATTCCGACGCCACCCACTCGCCGATGTTC
>JAKANT010000085.1 GCA_021823635.1 Pseudomonadota bacterium | reverse complement strand
CTCGATCAGCGAGGCGCTGCCGCTGGTGCTGCTGGAGGCGATGGCCGCCGGCGTGCCTTGCGTGGCCACGGACGTGGGCGCCTGCCGCGAATTGATCGAAGGCCAGGACGAGGAGGACCGCGCGCTCGGCGCGGCAGGCGCCGTGGTGCGCATCGCCGATCCACAGGCGCTGGCCGACGCCATCGTCGCCCTGCTCACCGACGCCGAGCGCTGGCGGCAGGCGGCCGCCGCCGGCGTGGCGCGCGTGCAGTCGCGCTACACGCAGCCGCAGATGTTCGAGCGCTACCGCGCGATCTACGCGCGCGCGCTCGGCCGGGAGCGCTGAAGTGGCCGGCATCGGATTCGAGCTCCGCCGCATCCTGCAACGCGGCACGCTGCTTTCGCTGCTCGCCGCCTACGGCTACGCCGGGGTGATCGGCTCCGGGCCATGGGTGCTCTCCATTCTCGGCGTGTTCGCCGTCGGCGTGCTGGCGGCCGCCACCACCGGGGCGGTGGCGCAAGTGGCGCAGTTCCAGGTCGCGGTCACTTACCTGATCGCCGCCAGCCTGATCCTCACCGGCCCGTGGCAGCTCTCGTTCACGCGCTTCGTCGCCGACCGCCTGTTCGAGGGCCGCAACGACGCGGTGCTGCCGAATTTCCAGGCCGTGCTGCTGGTGGTCACCTGGAGCTGCGGCCTGCTGGGACTGGCGCTCGCGCTGTTCGGCTTCCCGCAGCAGCCGCTCGCGTTCCGGCTTCTGTTCGCCGCGGCGCTGGTACTGCTGGGAAACATCTGGATCGCCACCATCCTGCTGTCGGGTCTGAAGCAGTACAAGGCGATCGTCGCGCTGTACGCGATCGGCTACGGCGTGTCGGTGCTAGCCGCGCTCGCCCTGAACGCGTGGGGGCTGATCGGCCTGATGGCCGGCTTCGCGCTCGGCCAGGCGGTGCTGCTCGCCGGCATGCTGGGACTGATCATCCGCGAATTTCCGGCCGACCGCTTCATGGCGTTCGAGTTCTTCCGCCGCGACCGCCACTTCAAGAGCCTGATGCTGGCCGGGGCCGCCTACAACCTGGGCATCTGGCTCGACAAGCTGATGTTCTGGTTCACGCCTGCCACCAGTCAGGCCGTGATCGGACCGCTGCGCGCCTCGCTGATCTACGACCTGCCGATCTTCCTCGCCTACCTGTCGATCATCCCCGGCATGGCGGTGTTCCTGCTGCGGCTGGAGACCGATTTCGTCGATCACTACGACGCCTACTGCAACGCGGTGCGCGGCGGCGGTTCGCTCGCCACCATCGAACGGCACCGCAACGGCATGGTGGAATCGGCGCGCCTGGGGCTGTTCGAAATCGTCAAAATCCAGGCCATCGCCGCGCTGCTGGTGATCGCCGCCGGCGAGACGCTGCTCGCCTGGCTGGGCATCTCACCGCTGTATGCGCCGCTGCTCGCGATCATGGTGGTGGGCGCCGGCTTGCAGGTGCTGCTGCTCGGCGTGCTCAACGTGCTCTATTACCTCGACCGGCGCCGGCTGGCGGCGGCCTTGGTGCTGCTTTTCGCCGCCGCCAACGGACTGCTGACCTGGGCCACGCTCGCGCTCGGCCCCGAGTATTTCGGCTACGGCTACGCGGGCGGCGTGCTGATCGCCTGCGTGGCCGGCTTGGTCGCCTTAGACCGCGTATTCGAGCGGCTCGAGTACGAGACCTTCATGCTGCAGCCGGCCGCGGGTTGAGACGGCGCCGCTTCTTCCGTACGCTCGCCGCCCGATGCTCGAGGGAATCGACCTTGCCTGCGAGCGCGGCGAACGCCTGCTGTTCGCCGCGCTTTCGTTTCGCGTCGAACCGGGCACCTGTCTGCACGTGGTGGGCGAAAACGGTGCCGGAAAGACCAGCCTGCTGCGCATCGTCTGCGGGCTGCTCGCGCCCACGGCCGGCGAGGTGCGCTGGCGCGGAACGCCGACGCGCCGGCTGCGCGAGGCGTTCTGGGGCGAACTCGCTTACGTCGGCCATCTGAACGGCGTGAAGGACGACCTCACCGCGGCCGAGAACGTGCGCTTCGCCGCTGCGATCGCCGGCCGCGCCTGCGGGCAGGAAGACGCGCGCGCCGCCTTGCGCGCGCTGGGGCTAGCCGGCTTCGAGGACCGGCCGGCGCGCACGCTCTCCCAGGGCCAGCGCCGGCGCGTGGCGCTGGCCCGGCTGCAAAGCGCCGCAGCCGCGACGTTGTGGGTGCTGGATGAGCCGTACACCGCGCTCGATGCGCGCGGCGCAGCGGTGTTGAATGCCCTGATCGGCGGGCACCTCGCGCGTGGCGGCATCGTCATGCTCACCACGCACCAGCCGGTCGATCTGCCCGGCCGCGTCGAGCGGCTGGAGCTCGCGGCACGGGAGCCGGCGTGATCGGCGCCGTCGCGCAGGTGATCCGGCGTGACCTGCTGCTGGCGGCACGCCAGCGCGCGGACGTCGCCAATACGCTGCTGTTTTTCGTCGTCGTCGTGACGATGGTGCCGCTCGGCGTGGGCCCGGAGCCCGAGACGCTGCGCACGATCGCGCCGGGCATGGTGTGGGTGGCGGCGCTGCTCGCCTCGATCCTGTCGCTGAACCGGCTGTTCGCGCACGATCTCGCCGACGGCACGCTCGAGCAAATGCTGCTCGCGCCCGAGCCGCTGGCGGCGATCGTCCTCGGCAAGGTCGCCGCGCATTGGCTGGTGACGGGTCTGCCGATCACCGCGATGGCGATGCCGCTCGGCGTGATGTTCGACTTGCCGGCCGACGCCACCGCCACGCTCGCGACGGCGCTCGCGCTCGGCACGCCGGCGCTGTCGCTGATCGGTGCGGTCGGTGCGGCCTTGACGCTGGGGCTGCGCGGCGGCGGCGTGCTGTTGTCGCTGCTGGTTTTGCCGCTTTACGTGCCGGTGCTGATCTTCGGCGCAGGCAGCGTGGAGGCCGTGGCCGGCGGCCTGTCGCCGCAGGCGCACCTGCTGCTGCTGGCTGCGTTTTCGCTGGCCGCGACCGTACTGGCGCCGTGGGCAATCGCGGCGGCGCTGCGCATCTCTCTGGAATAATCCGGCCGCCCGTCCCGTTTGCGGGAATCCTGCGCCGATCGACCTGTCTGACGGCCAAATCGCGCCCGGTCGGTTTGCGCGGGCGCAATCCGCGCTCAACGACTCGCCCGTAGCCTTTGCCCGATGACGTCGACCACCGCCAGCGCCGCACCGGGCTTCCGCCTGTTCCGCTACGCCGCACCGCCGGAGTTCTACCGCCTAGCGGGCAAGCTGGCACCGTGGTTCGCCGCGCTGGCGGCGCTGCTGACTGCCCTCGGGCTTTACATCGGCTTTTTCGTCGCGCCCACCGATTTCCAGCAGGGCGACAGCTACCGCATCATCTTCATCCACGTGCCGGCGGCCTGGATGGCGATGTTTCTGTACGTGGTGATGGCGTTCTGGGCCGGTGTCGGACTGGCCTTCAACACGCGCGTATCGGCGATGCTGGCCAGCGCGATCGCCCCCACCGGCGCGCTGATGGCATTCATTTCGCTGTGGACCGGCGCGCTGTGGGGCCGGCCGACCTGGGGCACGTATTGGGTGTGGGACGCGCGGCTGACCTCGACGCTGATCCTGCTGTTCCTTTATCTCGGCTTCATGGCGCTGCAGGCGGCGATCGACGATGCGCGCCGCGCCGACCGCGCGGCCGCGGTGTTGGCGCTGGTCGGGGTGGTCAACGTGCCCATCATCTATTTTTCGGTGCAGTGGTGGAACACGCTGCACCAAGGCGCCTCCGTGCGCCCCGGCGGCTCGTCGATGGCAGGCATCATGCTGGCCGGAATGCTGGTGATGGTGTTCGCGTTCTGGATGTATTCGATCGCGGCCATCCTTACCCGCGTGCGCGCGATCATGCTCGAGCGCGAGCGGCGCAACGCCTGGGCGCAGGAAGCGGTGGCCGGCAAACGGTAGACAGTCGAGGCGGCGATGCAGTGGGGCAGTGTCTCGAATTTCTTGCACATGGGCGGCTACGCGCCGTTCGTCTGGGGCGCCTATGGCGTGACGGTGGCGTTGATCGCGCTCGAAGTCTGGTCGCTGCGCGCGCGCCGGCGGCGCGCCGAGCGCGAGGTCGCGCGCCAGGCGCGCATCGACCGCGAGCGGGATTCGCAGCCATGAAGCCGCGGCACAAGCGCATGGCGCTGATCGTCGCCGGCCTGGCGGCGCTGGGCGTGGCGACCGCGCTGATCCTGTCGGCGTTCCGGCAGAACCTGGTGTTCTTCTTCTCGCCGTCGGACGTGGCCGCGAACAAGGCGCCGGTGGAACGGCCGTTTCGTATCGGCGGCATGGTCGAAGCCGGCAGCGTCAAACGCGACGGTGTGACGGTCAGCTTCAAGGTCACCGACACCGCGCACGCGATCCCGGTCGTGTATCAAGGCATCCTGCCGGACCTGTTCCGCGAGGGCAAAGGCGTGGTGGCGCAGGGCCGGCTCGGCGCCGACGGCGTGTTCCGCGCCTCCGAGGTGCTGGCCAAGCACGACGAGAACTACATGCCGCCCGAGGCCGCGCATGCGCTGGAACAGGCGGCCAAGGCGCAGAAGACCTTGAAGCCGTGAGGACGCGATGATCCCCGAACTCGGGCACTTCGCGCTGATCCTGGCGCTGTTGATCGCGCTGGTGCAGGGCACGCTGCCGCTGGCCGGCGCGGCGCGCGGCGATCGGCGCTGGATGGCGCTGGCACGGCCGGCAGCGCAGGCGCAGTTCGTCTTCGTGGCCGCGGCCTGGGGCTGCCTCGTGCATGCATTCGTGACCAGCGATTTCTCGGTGCTGAACGTGGCGATGAACTCCAACACCCTGCTGCCGCTGCCGTACAAGGTGGCGGCGTCCTGGGGTTCGCACGAAGGCTCAATGCTGCTGTGGGTGTTGATGCTGGCGTTTTGGTCGGTGGCGGTGGCGGCCTTCAGCCGCCATCTGCCCGAGGAGATGGTTGCGCGAGTGCTCGGCGTGATGGGGCTGGTGAGCGCAGGCTTCATCCTGTTCATGCTCACCACGTCCGACCCGTTCGACCGCCTGCTGCCGCCCGCGCCGGAAGGGCGCGACCTCAATCCGCTACTGCAAGACCCGGGCATGGTGCTGCACCCGCCGATGCTCTACATGGGCTACGTCGGCTTCTCGGTGGCGTTCGCCTTCGCGATCGCCGCGCTGCTCGGCGGCCGGCTCGACGCCGCTTGGGCGCGCTGGTCGCGCCCGTGGACGACGGCCGCGTGGTGCTTCCTGACCGGTGGCATCGCGCTCGGGTCGTAGTGGGCTTATTACGAACTCGGCTGGGGCGGCTGGTGGTTCTGGGACCCGGTGGAAAACGCCTCCTTCATGCCCTGGCTGGTCGGCACCGCGCTGATCCACTCGCTGGCGGTGACCGAGAAGCGCGGCACGTTCAAGGCGTGGACCGTGCTGCTGGCGATCCTCGCCTTCTCGCTGTCGCTGCTCGGCACGTTCCTGGTGCGCTCGGGCGTGCTGACCAGCGTGCACGCGTTCGCCACCGATCCGAAGCGCGGCGTGTTCATCCTGCTGTTCCTGGTGCTCGTGATCGGCGCGTCGCTGGCGCTGTTCGCGTGGCGCGCGCCGCGCGTGGGCATCGGCGGCCGCTTCGACGCCGTGTCGCGCGAATCGATGCTGCTCGGAAACAACGTGCTGCTGGCGGTCGCGACCGCCTCGGTGCTGCTCGGCACGCTGTATCCGCTTTTCCTCGACGCCCTCGGCCTGGGCAAGATCTCGGTCGGGCCGCCGTACTTCGACGCGGTATTCGTGCCGATCATGGCGCCGCTGGTGTTTCTGATGGGCGTGGGCCCGGTGGCGCGCTGGAAGAGCGCGCCGTTGCCCGACCTATGGACGCGGCTGCGCTGGGCGCTCGGCGTGTCGCTGGTCGTGGCGCTCGCGCTGCCGTTCGTCGGCGGGCGCTTCTCGCCGATGATCGCGTTCGGCTACTGGCTCGCCGCCTGGATCGTGGCGAGTTCGTTCGAGCAGGTGCGGCACCAAGTGCGCCATGCCGGCGGCGGGCGGCTCGCGGCCGCGCTGCGGCAGCCGCGCGGCTGGTGGGGAATGATGGTCGCGCACCTGGGCATCGCGGTGTTCATCGTCGGCGTCACCACGGTCAAGGGCTACGAAATCGAGCGCGACGTGAAAATGGGCGTGGGCGACACGCTCACGCTGCGCGACTACACGTTCCGCTTCGTCGGCGTGCGCGAGGCGCGCGGGCCGAACTACACCGCCGCGCGCGGCACGGTGGAGGTGACGCGCGACGGCAAGCCGTTCGCGGTGCTGCACCCCGAAAAACGCGTGTACTTCGCGCAGTCGCAGATGCCGATGACCGAGGCCGCGATCCGCTCCGGCATCACCGGCGACCTGTACGTCTCGCTCGGCGAACCGGTGGACGCGGCCGGCGCGTGGACGCTACGCGTCTACTACAAGCCCTTCGTCACCTGGATCTGGGGCGGCGCCGTGCTGATGGCGCTCGGCGGCTTCCTCGCCGCGTCCGACCGCCGCTATCGCACGCAGGCGCAACGCGCGACCGCCGCCGCGGCGCAGCCGGCGTGAGCGGCGTTCGAACCCCACGACGGCAGGATCGACGATGAACCGCAAGCTCGTCTTTCTTCTGCCGCTGGCGGCTTTCGTCGTGCTGGCGGCGTTCCTGCTGCGCGGCCTTTGGCTGAACCCGCGCGAAGTACCGTCGCCGCTGATCGGCAAGCCGGCGCCGCTGTTCGAGCGGCCCAAGCTAGGCGCAGCCGAGACGTTTTCCAGCAAACAAATGCTCGGTCAGGTGTGGATCCTGAACGTGTGGGCGTCATGGTGCGCGCCGTGCCGCGAAGAGCATCCGTTGTGGAACGACTTCGCGCGCGACGCACCGGTGCCGCTGGTGGGGCTGAACTACAAGGACGACGCCGCCAACGCGCTGAAGTGGCTGCGTGACCTTGGCGATCCGTACCTGGTGACGGTGGCCGACCGCGACGGCGCGGTCGGCATCGAATTCGGCGTCTACGGCGTGCCGGAGACGTTCGTGATCGACCGCGAGGGCATCATCCGCTACACACACATCGGG
>JAKANT010000084.1 GCA_021823635.1 Pseudomonadota bacterium | reverse complement strand
TGTGCGCGATGCCCAGCACGTTGGTCGCGAGCGTCTCTCGGAACGCCTCGAGGTCTTCGTACTCCTCGGTGCGCACGCCGAACGAGACGCCGGCGTTGGCGATCACCAGGTCGGCGCCGCCGCTGGCCGCCTCGAACGCGGCCGCGGCCGCGATCATCGCGTCGCGATCGTTGACGTCGGCGGGGTAGACGTAATGCCGGCCCGGCAACGCGGCGGCCAGCGCCTCGAGCGCCGCGCGCCTGCGACCGACCAGGGCGAGAGTGGCGCCGCGTGCCGCGTACTCGCGCGCCAAGGCCGCGCCGATGCCGCTGCCGGCGCCGGTGAGAAAGACGTTCATCGCGGTTCGGCTGCCGCCAATGCCGTCGCGCGGCGAACTGCGTGCTCGGCCGGCGACCGATTACTTGCGGCGCTCCGCGCGCGCGCGCTGGATCAGGAAGTCCATCACCGCCAGCGCGCCGGCGCGGCTGCCGACCATCGACGGCGCGGTGACGAACTTGCCGTCCACGGCCAGCGCCGGCGTGCCGTCGATCTTGTACGCGCGCCAGGTCTGCATCGCGCGGTTGGCCCGGGTGGCGATCGAAAAAGAATTGAATACCTCGAGCCATTGCTTGCGGTCGATGCCGTTGGCGGCGACCAGGTCCGCGATCTCGTTGGCGTCCAGCATGCGCTTCTTGTTGACGTGGATCGCCGCGAACACCTTGTCGTGCACGTCGTTCGCGCGGCCGAGCTGCTCGAGCGCGTAATACAGCTTGGTGTGATTGGCGGTGCTCGCGTCCCAGTTCACGTGCACGCGCCGGTATTCGACGTCGGCCGCCAGCTTCTTGCGCCACGCCTCCAGCTCCGGGTTGAACGCATAGCAGTGCGGGCAACCGTACTGGAAGAACTCCAGCACCTCGATCTTGTTGCCGGTTTCCACCGGCTGCGGCGGCACCACCAGGCGGTAGTCGGTGCCTTCGGCGGGCGCGCGCTGCGCGCGCGCTGCGAGCGGCGCCGCCAGCGTGGCGGCCAGTAGCAGGCGACGGTGTGAGTCGAACGTCATGATGGGCCTCTCGCTGGGATCGGGTCTTCGATGCGCGACCAACGCGCCACACGGGCCGGCGGACTACTTGATGCGCACGATCTGGCTGTCGATGCCGTTTTCGGCGAGCTCCTTGCGGATGCGGTTCAGGTCGTCGATCTGCCCGTACGGCCCGAGCCGCACGCGATACAGTGTGGCGCCACCCTGCTCGACCGGGTAAACGCGCGCCTCCAGTCCCAGCAGCGCCAGCCGCGCCCGCATCGCGTCGGCGTCGTCCGGCGTGCGAAAGGCGCCGGCCTGCAACAGGTAGCGCGACGTCTCGGCCGCGGCGGCCTCCGCCGGCGGCACCCCCTTTTCCGGCGGCGGCGGCGCCGCCAGCGGGTCGGTGCGCGCATCGAGCTTGGCGTCCGTCTTCGGCGGCTCGATCGGTTTGCTGTACAGAGGCTGGTTCGGATCGGGCAGCTTGCCGTCGGCGGCGGGGTTCACGTTCTCGGTCGGCCGCTGCACCTTGTTGACGAATGGCACCGGCGCGCGCGTCAGATAGACCGCCACCGCCACCGCCAGCGCCAGCCCGAGCACCAGGCCGGCCACCAGTCCGATCAGCGTATTGCCGCGCTCGCTGCGCATGTTCACATCCGTTCCGGCGCCGAAACGCCCAGCAGCGCAAGGCCGTTGCGCAGCACCTGGCGCGTGGCCGCCGCCAGCGCCAGCCGCGCCTCGCGCACGTCGCGCTGCTCGACCAGCACGCGCTCGGCATTGTAGAAGCCGTGAAAGTCGGCCGCGAGTTCCTGCAGATAAAACGCGATCTGATGCGGGGCGAGCTCGGCCGCCGCCTGCCGCAGCACGTCCGGATATGCGGCGAGCTTGGCGGCGAGCGCCAGTTCCTTGGCGCCCACCAGCGGCGCCAGGTCCACCTCGGGCGCGCGCTCGAAGGGAAACGGCCAGCCTTTCTCCGCGGCCTGCGCGAACACGGAGCAGATGCGCGCGTGCGCGTACTGCACGTAGTAGACGGGGTTTTCGTCGCTTTGCGCGAGCGCCAGATCGACGTCGAACACGAACTCGGAATCGGCCTTGCGCGAGACGAGGAAGAAACGGGTGGCATCGCGTCCGACCCACTCCAGCAGGTCGCGCAGCGTGACGTAGCTGCCGGCGCGCTTGCTCATCTTCACCTCTTGCCCGCCGCGCATCACGCGCACCATCTTGTGCAGCAGATACTGCGGATAGTCGCGCGGGATCGGCAGCCCGCGCGCCCGCGCCACCGCCTGCAATCCGGCGCGCACCCGCGCCACCGTGCCGTGGTGATCGGAGCCCTGCACATTGATGACCTTCTCGTAGCCGCGGCTCCACTTGGTGACGTGGTAGGCGACGTCCGGCACGAAGTAGGTATAGCTGCCGTCGGACTTGCGCATCACGCGGTCCTTGTCGTCGCCGAGTTCCGGCAGCGCGGTCGTGCGCAGCCACAGCGCGCCGTCCGCTTCGTAGGTCAGGCCCGAGTCGATCATCGCCTGCACCGCCTCCTGCACCTTGCCGTCGGCGTACAGCGAGGACTCGAGATAGAAGTGATCGAAGCGCACGCCGAACGCGGCCAGGTCCTGGTCCTGCTCGTGACGCAGGTAGGCGACCGCGAAGCGGCGGATGTTGTCCAAGTCGGCCACGTCGCCGCTGGCGACCACCGGCGCGCCGTCGCGCGCGACCTGCGTTTCGCGGGCGAGGAACGCGCGCGCGATGTCGATCACGTACTCGCCGCGGTAACCGGTCTCCGGGAACTCGACGGTCTCGCCCAGTAGTTCGCGCGCGCGCGCCTGCACGGACAGCGCCAGGTTCTCGATCTGCACCCCGGCGTCGTTGTAGTAGAACTCGCGCGTCACCTGCCAGCCGAGCGCGGCCAGCAGATTCGCCAGCGCATCGCCCAGCGCCGCCTGCCGCGCGTGCCCGACATGCAGCGGCCCGGTCGGATTGGCGGAGACGAATTCCACCATCACCTTGCGCCCGCCGCCGTCGTCGGCCCGGCCGAAACGCTCGCCGGCGCGCAGCACCTCGCGCACGACCGCCTGTTTGGCGGCGGCGGCGATACGCAGATTGATGAATCCCGGGCCGGCCACCTCCGCGCTCTCGATCAGGCCGGCGGCGGCCGGATTCACGCGCAGCGCGTCCACGATCGCGGCCGCCACGTCGCGCGGGTTTCGCTTCAGCGTCTTGGCGATCTGCAGCGCCACGTTGCACGCCAGGTCGCCGTGCGCCGCGACGCGCGGCCGTTCGAACGCGACGGCCGCGCCGGACGCGCCGATCGCGGCCAATGCCTGATCGAACAGGGCGACGAGTTGCTGCTTGTGCTGCGCGAGCATCACCAAACCCACCGGGCCGACATCGGCGCAAGGCGGAAGCGCTGGGAAAGGGCGCGGATTCTACCGATCGCGCCCATCGGCCCCGCGCGGGCCGCCGTCACGCTCGCGTGACGGCGGCAGCGCTACAACGGCGCGCGATGTCCGTCATTCAGTGCGAGGAGCGAAGCGATGTCGCTCGATGAACTGCAATCTCGGGAAGCGCGCCCCGCGCTGCCGCTGCGCTGGGCGCTGCTGGTCGTCGTATGGGCCTGGCTTTCGTTGCTCGCCTGGGTGCTGCTGGCCTGAGCGGGAGCGGCGTGCGCGCGGGCGCGTGAGCCGGGGCTGGGGGGCGGCCAGGCATGGCGGCGGCCGCCTGCGCGGCGTCCTCAGGAGTCGCGCTGCAGAAAGCGCGGAATCGGCAGCAGTTCCATCAGCCGGCCGACGCGTTGGGCCATGCCGCCAGCCGCGGGCGCGCGTGCGGGCGACGGTGCGGCGCGCGGTGCGCGCAGGGCCGCGGCGCGCACCGCGGCGGCCGAGGCTTTCGCAGCCGCCGGCACCGGCTCGTTTGGCCGCGCCAGCGTCGGCTCGAGCCACTGCAAGATCGGCTGCCACTGCGCCAGATCGGCCTGCACCTTGGCCGGCGGCAGATCGAAGATCGTCAGCCCCTCGTCGATGCAGCGCACGTAGGTCTGCGTTTCGCGAAGCACACCGACGAACGGCAACTGCAAGCGCTCGGCCCAAAGCCTGAGCGTGTCGGCGGCGCGCGTGCGGCCGTCCACGCGCATGCCGACCGCAGCGACCCGGCAGCGCCCGCCCGCCACCCGCGGCAGCGCCTTCAGCTCCGCATAACAGTCGGCGGCCGATTCGCGGTCGAACGCCGAATTGCACACCGGCATCAGGATCGCATCGGCATACATCACGACGCGCGCCAGATCGAAGCCGCGCAGACCGCCGGGCGTGTCGATCACGACGTGCATGGTGCCGACCGGCGGCCGCAGCACTTGGTTCGGTTCGACCGCCAGTCCCATGATCGGCACCCGGCCGTCGAGCGAGTGCGCGCTGCGGCGCTTCAGCCAGCGCTGGGTCGACAGCTGCCGGTCGACGTCGGCCAGCAGCACGCGCTGGCCGGCGCCGGCGCAGTACGCCGCCACATGCGTGGCGAGCGTGCTCTTGCCGCTTCCGCCCTTGCGATTGACCACCGCGACGACCGGCATCGCGCCCCTGGCCCCGAATGCGATGCCGCGATTAGAACAGCAAAGGGCGGCCGGCACACGCCGCGAAAAAATCGGCTACCGCCACCGTCTATTGGCGCGACCGCCGCCAGCCGCTCGGCACGCTGGCGCCCGCGCGCGGCGAGCGGCGCGCCGCGCTCGATCGGCGCCGCTGTCGGCGTTGGGCCGGGCCCGACGCCTTCGAGGTCTGCGTCGCGTGATCGCTCGTGCAGCAGGGGCACGGTTCACGCGACGCGAAGTGCGGCGCCAATCGGGCGCAAATCGGCCGATCCGCGATTGGGGAATCCCCTGCAATTGCCGAAAACAAGAACAGCCGCCCCGCTTCCCGTCCCATGGCCGAATTGACCATCAGCTTTCGCGGACTGCCGCAGCACACGGCGGCCGCGCTGCGCTCGATGCTGGCGCTGCTCGAGCCCGCGCTCGGCTCGCGCTGGCGCGTGCTGGAGGCGCCGATCGCCGACGTGATCGTCGTGCCGGGCGAACG
Organism: Pseudomonadota bacterium; assembly: GCA_021823635.1. GTDB lineage: Bacteria > Pseudomonadota > Gammaproteobacteria > Burkholderiales > Burkholderiaceae_F > JAKANT01. Next base: position 1,998 of record JAKANT010000084.1, on the reverse strand, counting down.
GATGGCCGAGGTGCGCAAGAACGGCGCGGAAGAAGAACCGCCACTGCTGCTGGCGCTGACGAGCGACAGCGATTGCCCGCCCGGCGCCTACGGCGTGCTGCGTCGGCCGGTGACGCCGGCGCAGTTGGTGGAAGCGCTGCAGCTCGCCGAAGGGCTGGTCGAGCGTGCGCGCGCGCGCGACGAAGGGATGCTGACGGTGCCGCTGATCGAGAGCCTCGATCCGGGCGGCCGCATCGCCCCGCCCACCTTCGATACGCGCGTGCGCACGACGCTGCGCGCCGCCACCTGGCGCCTGTTTCAGGACCCGGTCGCGGTGACCATCCTCGACGACCGGCGCGATTCGATCTACAGCTTCCTGCCCGGCCACGGCATGACGACGCGCCTGACCAGCGCCGAGCTGGCGGCGCAGTTTCGCCGCAATCCGCCGGCGGTCTTCGTCGAACTGTCGCCCGCGGAGCAGGCGGCGATGGCCAAGGCGCGCGAGTTTCGCCCGCCGCGCGAGCTGGAATGGACGTTCTGGATCAGCAATGGCGCGCCACGGCTGCGCCCGGAGCTGGATCCGGCCAAGCGCTGGCGGCTGGTGCGATGGCCGGACTTCGGCCGCCTGCCGCACTACCACGCCGACGTGCGCATGGCCTCGGCCCTGATGGCGCAGCCGCTGTCGCTGGCCGAATTGACCGAGGTGGCCAAGGTCCGCCGCGAAACGGCGATCAACTTCCTGAATGCCACCTACACGTTGCGCGCGCTGGGCGAAGAGGCGGCGCCGCGGCCCGCGCCGACGCCTGCCGCCGCACCGCGGTCGGCCCGAACGGGCCTCGCCGGCCTGATCGCGCAACTGCGCCGCAAGTTCGGCCTGGCGCACGGCGCGTAGAGGGGACGCGCGATGTCTCACCCCTACCGCATCGTGTTCGCGGGGCCGGTCGGTGCCGGCAAGACGACGGCGATCGCCGCGTTGTCCGACATCCCGCCGATCACGACCGAGGTGGCGAGCGCGGAGGCGGAAGCGGCGGGCAAACGCACCACCACCGTGGCATTCGACCTCGGGCAGATCCTGTTGCCGGGCGGCGACCTGGTGCAGTTGTACGGCGCGCCGGGGCAGGCGCGCTTCGATTTCATGTGGCCGCTTATCAGCGCCGGCGCCATCGGCGCGGTGATCCTGGCCGACGATCGACGTACCGACAGCATCGACGTCACGGTGCAGTACGTGCGCGAATTCGCGCCGCGCGTGCCCGCCGGCAACTGCGTGGTCGGCGTTGGCCGCACCGAGTACCGCCGGCCGCCGCGTATCGACGTCTACGGCGATGCGCTCGCCGCCGCCGGCTTTGTGCTGCCGGTGATGGCGGTGGACGTGCGCCGCCGCGAGCACGCGCTGCTGCTGCTCGAGGTGCTGCTCGCCCGTCTGGAGGCAACCGATGGCGTTTGATCCGACCGACGCCCGCCTTGGCATGCAGCAGGAACTGGACCGGTTGTTCGGGCGCGTGCCCTCCGCACGGCTGGCCGCGGTCGCTTCGGAAGATGGGCTGCTGGTGGCGACGCACGAGAGCGGCACGCCGCAGCCGGCGGACCGCAGGGCGGCGGTGCTCGCGTCGCTGGTGGCGCTGGCGCGCAGCGCCGCCGGCGAGCACGCGCTGGGCGAGGCGCGCTGGCTGGTGCTCGGCTGCAAGCTCGGCACGCTGCTGGTGCGGCCGTTTGGACGCTCGCGGCGCAGGCTGCTGCTGCTCGCGATCGGCGACGCCGCGCACCTGGCGGCGGCGCTCAATGGCGTCAAGGAGACGGCGCTGCGCATCGATGCCCGCTTCGGCGCGCCGCCGGCGGCCGACCGCGGGCGGGCGGGCTGAAGCGGCGCGTGCCCGCGCCGCCGCTCCCGCAGCACTCAACCGCCGCGCAGCCTGCGCAGCAGCGCGCCAGGAAGGTCGCCGATGCCGCCGGCGCGCGCGCCTTCGTCGAGGTGGGCGCGCAGCAGACGCGCCAGCGTCTCCGGCTGCGGCGTGATAGATC